>DASYBA010000104.1:0-6005 GCA_036501005.1 Candidatus Xenobia bacterium
TGATCGATACCGAACGTGTCTTGAATGACTTTGGCGACGGGGGCCAGGCAATTGGTGGTGCAGGAGGCGTTGGAGATGATGTGGTGCTTGGTCGGGTCGTACTTGTCTTCATTGACGCCCAGCACGATGGTGATGTCCTCCCCCTTGGCCGGAGCGGAGATGAGGACCTTGCGGGCGCCGGCGTCGAGGTGCGCCTTGGCCTTGGGCCCGTCGGTGAAGAGGCCCGTCGATTCGATGACGACGTCGACTGCCATGTCTTTCCAGGGCAGCTTGGCGGGATCTCGCTCGGCCAGCACCTTGATCTTGTGCTGGTCGACCAGGAGATATCCGTCCCGGGCCTCGACGTGACCCTGGTAGGTGCCGTAGTTGGAATCGTGCTTGAAGAGGAAGGCGTTGGTCTCGGCGTCGGTGATGTCGTTGATGGCCACGACCTCCAGGTCGGGCTGCCGCTCCAGGATCGCCTTCAGGCTCTGCCGTCCTACTCGTCCAAAACCGTTGATCGCCACCCGCGTTTTCATGCTGTGTCAGTCTCCTGCAAATCTTGTTGGTTCGTCTCGGATACCCGTCCGACCGGGGGAGGCGCCAGCCGGCGGTTGCCCGGGTCGGGGCCCCTGTGTTCTCAGGGGTCTTTCGGCATTCCTGCGGCCGCCCCGCGGCCCGAGCCCGGACGCTCAATGGCCGCAGGCCGGGGCGGTCTCGGCATTGGGCGAGGCCATGGTGGAGCAACTACGCTCCATCGGTCTGGAGCGCTTTCCCGGCTGGGAGGGGGCCTGCGCTGCGCATCGAAGCGCAGAGCCCTCATGAAGACTCCAACCGTCAGCTACAGCATCACCGTTCGAGCCCGTCTCAAAAATCAGCTCGGCATGTTCGCCCGTCTCGCCACCGCCATCGCCGACGTAGGCGGCTCGCTGGGCGCCATCGACCTGGTAGAAGCGGCCCGCGACCACATGGTGCGAGACATCAGCATTTCCGCCGGCGACGAGCCGCAAGCCCACAAGATCGTGCAGGCCATCCGCAAGGTCGATGGGGTGCAGGTCATCAGTTGGTCCGACCGCACGTTCCAGATGCACCTGGGCGGCAAGATCGAAGTGACCTCCAAGCTGCCCCTGCGGACTCGAGACGACTTGTCCATGGCGTACACGCCGGGGGTAGGGCGAGTATGCACGGCCATTCACGAGGACCCCAACAAGGTTTTCCAGTTGACGGTGAAGCGCCACATGGTGGCGGTCGTAACAGACGGGTCGGCGGTGCTGGGGCTTGGCAACCTGGGGCCCGAGGCGGCGTTGCCGGTCATGGAAGGCAAGTCCATCCTGTTCAAGACGTTTGGGGGCGTCGATGCGTTTCCCATCTGCCTGGCGACGCAGAGCGTCGACGAGATCGTGCGGACGGTCGAGTTGATCGCGCCCGTGTTTGGGGGCATCAACCTGGAAGACATCGCCGCACCCCGCTGCTTTGAGGTGGAAGACCGGCTGCGGCAGACGCTGAACATCCCCGTGTTTCACGACGACCAGCACGGCACGGCCGTGGTGGCCCTGGCGGGGTTGATGAATGCGTTGAAGGTGGTGGGCAAGACGTTCGACCAGGTCAAGGTGGTCATCGTCGGAGCGGGGGCGGCGGGCATAGCGATTGCCGGCATGCTGCAGCTCAGCGGGGTGACGGAGTTGATCCTGTGCGACCGCCAGGGGGCCATCTACTATGGGCGGGAAGAGGACATGAATCCCCGCAAGCAGCGGATCGCCGAGACGACGAATCCGCAACGGCTGCGGGGGACCCCGGGGGAGGTCTTGACGGGGGCCGATATTTTCCTGGGCGTGTCGGCGCCGGGGGTGGTCAGCGTAGCGGATATCGAGAAGATGGCGCACGATCCGATCGTGTTCGCCATGGCCAACCCCGACCCGGAGATCTCGCCGGAAGACGTGGTGGGCAAGGTACGGGTGATGGCGACGGGGCGGTCGGACTATCCCAACCAGATCAACAACGTCCTGTGCTTCCCGGGGCTGTTCCGGGGCGTATTGGATTGCCGGGCCCGGACCATCAACGATGAGATGAAGATGGCGGCCTCACAGGCGATCGCTGGGTGCGTGAGCGACCGGGAGCTGGCGGAGGAGTACATCATCCCCAGCGTGTTCAACAAGAAGGTCGCGGAGGCGGTGGCCCGGGCGGTCGAGAAGGCGGCCGTCAAGACGGGCGTGGCCCGCCGAGAACGGGCGTCGTGGCGTGGGTAGAATCGACGACGATACGTGGCGCCACCCACATCGGCCCGTCTACGACCGACTGCTGTACTGGTATGAGAAGCTATCGATACCAGAACTGAAGGCCCATGTCATGGCTCCCTTCCAAAGTGAAGGCCAAGAAGTGGTTGCCCCGTCTGCTCGATATCTACGAGACCTCGTTTGTGCACCCTCGTCCGGCCTGGCCGCCCCTCCTTCGCCGGCTCCGTAGACGCCACCGTTCGAACCACCTGTGCCAGGCTCCAGCCCGCGTTCCCGGTGGAATCGCGGCCACTGCCACGTGTGCTGCCGTCCGCCATTCCTGTGCCGGCTACCCCGGTACCCGTTCCAGTGGACAGGTCCCCGCGTATCGGTTCGGGTCTGTCGTCACTCTCCTGTCTGCGCCGATGCGTGGGGTTGCCCGCCCGTGCCAGGCGCCACCTCCCGGCCGACGAACGCAGCGGTGCGGGCATCCCCGGCAAGCGGCGGTGACTCTGCCACGAAGCATATCGCCGACCAGCGACCACGCGGAACCGTATCGACCGCGGCCATGCGGATATTTTCACCGGCTCCCCGGCTCCCGTTTTACCGTTCGCCGGCAAAAATACCGGACGTGACACGCGGTGCGGCCTGGTCGCGGGTAGTGGTGCGGTCGAGGCGAGGGCAGAAGGCCGCCCGATCACACGTGATTGTTGGCTTGGAACAGGCTCGTGCGGCGACGTTCTACGCTTCGTAGTCGTCGGCGCGAAGCCAGAGACGGGCTGCTGTGTCAAAGTCCTCAGCTTCCTGCAAGGCTTCTTCGGCTTGCTCGAGCGTGAACACCGCCGCTGCATCGTAGTCCGACATTTCCCGCCGGCCTTGAAGCCGCGCCAGGGTGGCGGAGAATCGCGCTGGGATGCGCTGACTGTGGATGAAGTGCGTTTGGATGAGATAGGCCACACCAGAGTGGGTCTTGGACTGCAGTCCCTCAGCCATGAGGAGAGCTCGCGCAGTATGGAAAACGGCATAGTACGCTCTGCCCACAGACTGTTTGGCATGGCCTTGTTGCCACAGAAGACGGGCCACGTCCCGCTCGTCAGCCGCAGCAGACAACTCGATACGCGCATTGTCACGCTTGTTCTCATTGGTCACAGCAGGATGCCATCCCGGTTGACTTCTTCGGCAAAGAGCAACTCTCGGCGTTGCAATTCAGCAAAGCGACTCGCCTCCATGACGATGGCCGACAGGCGATGCCAGGGGTCGAGCCCTTCAGAGATGCTCACGGCGGAGTCGACAATGGTGTTATACAGAGCGACATCGTCTCGATCGACCAGCACCAGGACATCGATGTCTGACTCCTCGCCGGCATCGCCTCGCGCCATGGAGCCAAAAAGCCGCATCTCCTGGATTCGGCCCGGACACTGGCTCTGGAGTTGCGCTTTGAGCACTTTGGCGGCCGCCAGTGCCATCGGATTGGCGCTCATGTGTTGTGATTCGACGCCAGTGGGGCGCTTCATCCTTCGCGTCCACGGTTTCCACGACGGCTGGGCCGCCGCCTGCCAACCCTAGGCGATACCCGTTCAGCCTGGTCGGGTACCCGTGTCTTGGTTCGGGTAAACCCGACGTGCTTGGTAAATATCCGTAGAGGAGGTACGAATAGGGGGTTGGCCCCCCCGACGTGTCGTGCCCGATCACCGCCACCGCCCAGTCGACCCGGCCGCGCTGCGTGCATCTCCCGGCAGCCGGGCTGCGAAGTCCAGCAACGTCGCCAGGACCCCAGACTGCTTCAAGGCTGTCTCCGATATGCGCAGCGTGGGCAGGTCGATCTCTTCCTCCCGGGCCCGATCGTCGAGTTGCCCCTGCGTCGTCAGGTGAGCTTTTCCGTCCATCTCCACGTTCCCGCAGCAGCGAACCTTCCCGATCTGGGCGACCAGAGCCAGATCCAGGCGTCGCCGGCCTGTTCGACTGGTGACAGGCTGGAGCTGCAGGGTAACGCACGGCACCAGCACCACTCGGATGTCGCCGCGCACCAGCGCCAGACCCCATCGGGTATAGTGGCCGGTGCAGCGCTTCGTCTGCGGATCGACGACGGGCCAGGGAAACCCGGCCTGGCTCAGTCGAATACGCGTCAGAAAGGCGCCCTCGAGCAACATCCGCACTGCCAGTATGGCTTCCAGCCCGCTGTCGAACGGCCAGCGCCGAAGCACACAGAGCCACCACTGGGCTTCCTCGCGCTGGCGAAGCTGGTTCAACAGGTCGTCGACCACCTGGCGGCCCAGGGTCAACCGTGCCTGGTTCATACGGACGTCGAACGAGATTTCGCCAGGCCGCATGCCGCACCGGGGGCGTAGCGGTTGCAACACCTTCCGACCAGGCACGTACGCCATGGGTCTGACCGGGGTGGCCAGGCTGGTATCCAGCACGTTGGAGAGCTTTGCGAGCATCTCATCCTGCATCAGGCGATGGTCGTTTTCCAGGTCAGAAATGCAGGTTTGCGAGCTGCCAATCAGCTCTGCCAGCCGCTCCTGAGTCAATCCCTTGGCCTTGCGGGCCTTGCGCAGCAGCTTTCCGATACTCATAGGCCAAGGTTACCACCCCGTTGTTGAACCCGTATGTCTGTTTGTCGCCAATTCTCGGCCCCCGGTTGTAAATTTCTCCCGGATCTAAACCGGTGACGGGCATGCCTGCTGGTGCGACGGGCCCGGGCTGTCGCTCCGCGCCCGCAGCCGCGCTACTGTCCTGGCGCCGTCTAGCCGACCAAGCCGCTGGCTGACTCGACTCGGAGGGGTGCCACCGCTGGCTGCAGAGTGTGATATCCGTGCCACATAGACGGGTACCCGTGTATCGGTTCAGGTATACCCGACGTGCTGTGAAAATATCTGTCCAGGACGTACGAATACGGGATGTGGAAGCGGGGGGGGGGAGCCCGTCCTATCGAACAGGCATACGGTCCTCCACCAGCGCCTCCAGGTCGACCAGCGTGAGCCCAGGCATCGGCTTGAGCCCGTGGAACCCGGCGCGGGAGAACAGGACGTAGTGGCGGGGCATGTCGGTGGGGAACGGCCGGGCCTGCAGATCGGCGAGAACCTTCGGCCCCACAGGGTGCTCAGACCACTTGCATTCCCCCAGCACCACTCCCTCGTCCGACAAGCCCACCACGTCGATTTCCGACGCCGCATTCCACCAGCGACCCACCTTCTTCAACCGGATCGGCAGATCTCCATGAACGCTTCTTCGCAGCAGCCACGCTCGGCAGAGCTCCTCAAAGATGGGGGCCACCAGGTGGCCCAGGTCGGGCAGCACGACGCGGGCTAGCAGCTCGTCCTGGGTGCCACTCTCAATCTCCGTGCGGTAGCGGTGGACATATCGAAACCAGAACCGCATGAAAGGGTCGACCAACCGATACTGGCCCCGTCGACTGCGGGAAGGGTCTGCCTCGGTGACCGGGACCTCGCGCTCCACCAGGTCCAACCCGCCCAGCGTGTCGAGATATCGCCCCACCGTGCCCCGCTCGAGCCCCGTGTCCAACACGATGTCGTTGAGCCGGGTGTTGCCCTCGGCCACCGATCGGAGTATCGAAAAGTAGTTGCGCGGCTCTCGTAGCTCCTGCTGCAGCAAGAGCCGCGGCTCTTCGTGGAGGTACGCCGTTGCCTCCAGGATGGCCTCCCGTATGTTCTCCGGGATGCTACGTTCATCGTTGAACTGGCGGAGATAGGCTGGCATGCCCCCCAGACACGCATAGGCTTCCACTTGCCGAACCGCCGGGTACCGTGGGAAGAATTCCCGGGCGCTCCAGAAGTCCATGGGCCGCAGGCG
>DASYBA010000105.1:0-2173 GCA_036501005.1 Candidatus Xenobia bacterium
GGGTCTGCAGCACCAGCGGTGTCGGCTCCGCCAGGGGTTGCGGGCGCTCCGCCGCCAGCGTATGCCCGAACACCTCCCGACCGTGTCGAATCACCGTCGGCGGAAGGTTCCAGGACACGTAGTTGCGGGGAAAGGTCCAGGTCAGGTCGCGCAAGTCGGGATGCCACGGTTGATACGGCCCCAGCGCAAAGCGATAGCGGTTCACGATGGCATAGCCGGAACCCACTGCCTTCAGGCTGTGCAGGGTGCAGAATTTGTCCGGTACCTGGTCGGGCGCCACCCACACGCGGTGCACGTGAGGACATCCAGCCGTCGCCCGTTCGTGGCTATCGGTGCACATCAGGATGCCGATACGGCCCCCCCGCCGTGCCCCGAAGGGGTGGGGCGGTACCTTGACCAGCGCCTGCTTCATGAAGTCTGCCCAGATGGGCGCCGCCACGGTTCCCCCGAAGGCTCCATAGGTGACGCTGTAATCGTCGTTGCCAGTCCACACGGCGGCCAGCAGGTCCGGGGTAAAGCCGACAAACCAGGCATCTCGATGCGAGTCGGTCGTGCCGGTCTTGCCCGCCGCAGGCCGCCCGATCTGGGCCGCGGTACCCGTCCCGGCAGAGATGACCTTCTCCAGCATGCCCGTCACGGCCATGGCGGTCTGCTCGGTGATGACCCGCTCTTCTTGAGGATTTCGATAGTCCAGCAGAATGCCCCCGTCGGCCCCCTTCACCACCTTGATGACCGTCGGTGTCACGTGCACGCCAAGGTTCGGCAAGGTGGACACGGCCGAGGCCAGTTCGAGCGGCGTCACTTCGATGGCGCCCAGGGCGATGGGCAGGTTCGCACCGATATGTTCGAGGATGCCCATGCGGTTGGCGGTGCGGATGACGTTGTCGACCCCCAGCAGGTTGGCGATACGCAAGGCCGGGACGTCCCGGGAGTACTGCAGGGCGCGGGCAATGGTCATGGCGCCCCAGAAACGGCCGTCAGAGTTCTTCGGGGTGTACCAGTTGCCGGGAAAGACCTGGAATGACGCAGGCGCGTCGACCAGCGACGAGTCTGGAGAGAAGCCGAATTCGAGGGCGGTCGAATAGACGAAAATCTTGAAGGTGGAGCCCGGCTGTCGCTCGGCCTGCCACGCCCGGTTGAACTGGTCCGACACGCTCCACCGGCGCCCCCCCACCATGGCCCGCACAAAGCCGGTCGAGGGCTCGAGGGCCACCAAGGCTCCTTGGTGCACGTTGTAGCCGCTTTTCTCGGCGTTGTTCACCCCGTCGTTCACGGCCCGCTGCGCGATGCGCTCAAGGCGCGTATCGAGCGTGGTATAGACTCTCAGCCCGCCGCCGTACAAGATCTCGTGCGGAAACTGCCGGGAAAGCTGACGGATGACGTAGGACGTGAAGTATGGATAGCGGAGTACCGACGCGAGATGCTGCGGCGGCTGGATGCGGATCTTGTCATGCAACGCAGCCTGCATCTGCCGGCCGGTGATATAACCACACGACACCATGCGACTCAGCACCAGAATCTGGCGATCGCGGGCCGCCTGCCAGCTTACGTGGGGAGAGTAGAGTGTCGGCGCCGGGGGCAGACCGGCGATCATGGCCGCCTCGCCCAGGGTCAGCTTCTCCACCCGTTTGCCGAAGTACGCTTGCGCGGCGGCTTCCACGCCGTACGCCCCGCTGCCGAGATATATCTGGTTCAGATAGAATTCGAGGATCTCGTCTTTGGAGAAGTGGTTCTCGATCTGAACGGCCAGCAGGGCTTCGCGGATTTTTCGTTCGGCACTCTGCTCCGGCGAGAGGAAGATGGAGCGGGCCAGTTGCATGGTCAAGGTGCTGGCGCCCTGCGCGGTGCGCCCGCCGGCCGCATTGACGGCTACCGCTCGCACGATGCCGACCGGATCGACGCCGTGATGTTGATAGAACCGGCTATCCTCGCTGGCCAGCACCGCCTGCCGCAGCACCCGCGGAATCCGTTCCAGCGGCACGTAGACGCGGTTCTGGTGGAAGAGCGTGGCAATCAGCTTGCCGTCGCTGGAATAGATGCGAGTCGTGAGCTGCGGTTCATGATGCAGCAGGATGTCGACCGAGGGCAATCCGATACTGTAACGATGCACCACGGCGTCGAGAAAGCCGACCACGCCACAGACCAGCCCGATGCCGGCCAGGCATACCGAGAG
>DASYBA010000106.1:0-17861 GCA_036501005.1 Candidatus Xenobia bacterium
GACCGCCGGTATCGGCTGGCGGATGGCCCAGGCCGAGATGTTCCACCGCATGGATCAGGTCCCGGGGTCGTGCAGTCCAGCGCTGAGGCCGGCGGGGTGGGCGACTTCCTGGCGGGTCGACAACGTCACCGGGTCGCCGTCGTTCAGAAAGGCAGCGCCTTCCTTGATGAACTCGTCGCCCTCGCGAAGGCCGGCGGTGACTTCCACCTGCTGGCCGCTGGTCTGGCCCAGGACCACGGTGCGCCGCCGGGCCACCCCGTCTTGATAGAGAAAGACGAAGTGGCTGGATGACGCCCCCTGGACGGCCCGCAGGGGCACCGTCAAGGCAAGGTGGGAGCCCTCGTCGATGACGCCTTTCACGAACATGCCCGGCAGCCAGCCGCACGAGCAGGGCAAGGCGATGCGGGCGGTGCCCAGCCGGGTGGTGGGATCGACGGCCGGCGTGATTTGCCAGATGCGGCCAGCGACCGTGCGCCCGAACGCCGACATCCGCACCGAGTCACCGGCTGAAAGCCTGGACAGTTCCAGCTCCGGGACCTGCGCCCGCAGCTCCAGCTCAGACTTGCGAACCATGGTGAAAAGGGATTTGCCGCCCCCGGTGATGTCGCCGATGTGGGCGTCCCGCTTGACGATGAGGCCGTCATCGGGGGCGCGGATGCGAGTCTGCTCGATCTGCGCCTGGAGTTGGCGGATCTGCCCCTCAATCTCCGCCCGAGTGGCAGACGCTATCTGCACGTCCTGCGCCATGCCCCCGGCTTGCGCCATCTGCAGGCGGCTGCGGGCTTGCGCCACGCCGGCCTGGGCGGCTCTCACTTGATCCTGGGCCGCGCTCATCAGCGCCTGATCCCGGGCCGCCTGGGTGAAGACGTTGCGGGCGTCGGCCACCGTCACGAACCCCTGGCGCAGGAGCTGGCGGTAGCGCTCGGCGTTTTCCTGATCGTTGTCATAGGTGGCCTTGGCCTGCACCTGGTTGGCCGTTTGCTGGGCCAGTGCGGCCTCGGCCTGCTGCAAGGCAGAGTCCAGGCCGGCAATGTCTTGGGGTCGGTTCGGCTGGCGGGCCTTGGATTCGGCTGCCTGGGCGCCCGCCCGGCGGGCCTCGTCCTGCTGCAACTGGGCCTCCAGCACCTCGTCGTCCAACACGGCCAGCACCTGGCCCCGGTGAACGGTGGCTCGCTCCTCCACCAGCACGTGCTCGATGCGCAGGCCAACCGCTTCAGCGCCGATGCTCAGCTCATCTCGTGCACTGATGGTCCCGGTGACGGGCAGGGTGGAGACGAGGCGGGACTTCGCGACCCGACCCGTGGTCACGGTCATGGCCGCGGGCGTGGGCGTTTCGAGTGGCGCCCTCGCGTGCGTGCTGGCCCGGTACTTGATGCCGCCCATCAAACACGCAGCGCCGATCAACAGTGCGGCCACGGCCAGCAGGGTGAGTTTCTTCATGGTGGTCTGTCTCTCTTCTGAATCGCCCCTATATTGCTGGACATGGACCGCCAAGGGAATGGACGAATTGTTAACGGTTCCCAACAAGTCCCTCCCGCGGCTTGCAGGACCAGGAGCGAACTGCACCCTACGTGAGGCCATCGAAAGTATCGTGGAAGGTCCTTGCCACCGGGGTCATGATCGTCGCCGGCCTGGCCGCGGTGCGGGCTCCGATGGCCGACTTTGCCCACGAGAGCGCGGCCATCCTGGCGGCCAATGGACGTTGGGACGATGCCCTGGATCTGTGGAACATCGCCATTCGCATCGACCCGGGGCTGGCCCCCGCCTGGGTGGGACGAGCGGAAGCCAGGCTCCACGTGGAGCCTTCTCCCTCCGGGGCCCTCGACGATCTCAGTCACGCGCTGTCCCTGGATCCGACCTCGGCGGCGGCGCGGCAAGCGCGAGCGGAAGTTCGCACGGCACAGGGAGACTTCCACGGTGCGGTGGACGACGCCACCGCGGCGCTGAAGCTGGACCCAAACCTCTCCGGGGCCTATCTGACCCGCGGCCAGGCCTGGGTCGCGGGCGGGAACGACGTACAGGCGGTCGCCGACTTGCAGGAAGCGGTCCGGCTCAAGCCGCGTCTGCTGGTGGCGTGGATCACCATGGCCTGGACGCGAAGCCGCCTGCACGACGATGCCGGGGCCATGCAGGCCATGGATCGGGCCCTCCACCTGGACTCGCAGAATCCGCTCGTGTGGGCCAACCGGGCGGCGCTCCGAGCGGGGCAGGGCGATGTCGACGGCGCCGCCACCGATGTCGCCGAGTCTCTCCGTCTGGGCCCCCGACTGGCTCGGCCCCTCGAGGTGCGGGCGCAGGTGGAGGCGTGCCAGGGCCGCTACCCCGACGCCTTGGCCGACTGTGACCAGGCGATCGGCATGAGGTCCACCAGCGCCTATGCGATGCGGGCTACGGTGCGAAGCTGCCAGGGAGACGAGAAAGGCGCGCTGCAGGATGCGATACAGTCTGGAGAGACCGCCACCAAGGCGGCGGTAGAGTACGAGAACGGCCAGTGGCAGGCTGCCATCGACGACTATCGGAAAGCCGAGGATGCCCATCAAGGGTCCGAGGGCTACTTCCAGTTCTACCAGTTCCTGGCCCACCGGCGGTTGCAGGAGAAAGATGGATTCCGAACCTGGATGGGCGAGAACCCCCTGACGAATCCGTGGGAGAAATCGATCGCCGGCTACTTGCTTGGGGACGTCCAAGAGGACGCGCTCCTCGCCCAGGCGCACGATGCGGGACAACAGTGTGAGGCGGCGTTCTATATCGGCAGCATGCACCTTCTCGGGGGAGACAAAGCCGGGGCTCGGCGGTTCTACGAGCGGGCCGCCGCCACCCACCTGGCCCCCTACTACGAGTTTCGCAGCGCCCTGGCCGAACTGAGGCGTCTTTAAGTCATGCACCTGGCGCCGGCTACCCCAGCCGAGCTCGACCTGCTGGCGAGCTACATGCACGGCTTGTATGCGGAAGATCCGGGCGCCCACGAGTTGCCGCTCGCCCAGGCGCGCCAACAAGCAGAAAAGCTACTCTCGGCAGGGCGGGAGCGAGTCCAGACCATCCTCCTCTACACCGACGCCGCGGTGGGATATGCTCTCCTCGTTCCCTACTACTCCAACGAATACGGCGGCCTGACCGTCTTCCTCGACGAGTTCTATATCGACATCCACCATCGATCGCTAGGGCTGGGCAGATCGTTTCTGGACCTGCTCAAGACGCATGCCCTTCAACAGGGAGGCCGGCGCATGTTCCTGGAGGTTCGCACCGGCAACGCCCGGGCTCGGGAGTTCTATAGAAGACACGGTTTTACGGTGACTGACGACCGGTGGCAGATGCAGTGTGGGCTCTAGCCGCGATCTTCCTGCGCCTGGCAGACCATCATGGTGAGCAGCAGCGCGCACGCCACGAACCAATAGTAGTTCAGGAACGCCCACTTGCCAAAGAAGTATAGCGTGAACGACACCGCCGTCACGCCCAGCGTGTAGCTGAACCGCGAGCGTCCCTGCACGGCGAGGAGCCCCACGGTCATGATCCAGGAGGCCAGGGTCATCCACCCGGGCACCCACAGCCCCGGAAAGCAGTCAGCCAGCCACGTCGCCATCGTCAGGGCGTCGTCTCGCGGGGGCATGGCCAGGGTGATCGTCATCTGCCGCCAGAACTCCCCCGCATTCCACACGATGAAGGGCAGGCAGGGCAGCAGGGCACACGCTCCAATCCAGAGGGCCCGCGCCGGGCGCTCCCGGCAAAAACGCCAGGCGGGCAGCACCATCGTCAACGCCTGGTGCTTGGTCGCGAGGGCCAGGCCCAGAACGGCCGCCGTGACCGTCCCCCGACCCCGGACCCAGAGCAGGACGGCGAGGCTGAGAAGCGGTAGCAGCAGAGGGTCCGTCCAACCTGCCGACAGCACGTAAACCGATTGCGGGCTGTAGAGATACATGGCCACCAACATCCACGCTGCGGAACTGCGGTCGATGAGGAGCCACAGCACCGTCACGGCCACGTCACACGCGATATATGCGTAGCGAAAGTCGCCCAGGTGCCAGAACGGGAGCAACCCGTAGATGACCCCCGGTGGATAGACGAACGCGTACTCCTGGCCGGCGACGTAGTGCACGTGCGCGGGGGGCGACACACCCTCCAGATACCACACGTGTCCGTACGGGTTGTCGCCTCTCGCCAGGGTCTCGCACGCCTTGTTGCAGAGGCGGTCGAAGTCGCCGGTCGGCAACAGCCACGTCATGAGGGCCATCCCCTTGAGCGCCATGGCCAGGACCACCAGGAGCCCGCCGCGGAGCCAGGCCCACCGTCCCACCCGGGTCACGAAGGCATCCACGAGGAACGTCGCCGCCAGACCCAGCGCCGCCCACCACAAGACCGGGGCCACGTCTAGACCGGGCCTGTTCAGCGCAGCAAAATTCCCGATGGCGCTGTCTCGAATGTGGGAGGCAAAATACCGGGCGCTCCACACGGTCTGCAAGGCGATGCCCGCCAGGGGCAGGAGCCAGGGGCGTTGCACCCGCCGGCCGCCGGCCACCGCCAGGAGAGCGATCGCCCCGCCGCACACGGCCGTCGACCACCGGGCAGAGGGCAAGGCCAACTGGCCCGCCAGCGCCAGCCCCACGCCGGCCAGGGCCGCCAGGACCCACGGCCGCTCCACCGTGGCACGAACCGCCGCCGGCAGACGATGGTAGACGAAGAACCACGTGTAACCCAGGAGCACCAGGCCGATCCACAGGCCCTCGCGTCCATAGCCCCGCGGCGTGACGGTCACAATCACGGCCCCCGCCACCAGGGGCAGAGCGCTCCATCGGCCCCGAAATCGCTCCGCCAGCACCACCGAGATGAGGCCACTCCAGGCGAGCAGGAGCAGTCGTTCGCCGGCCGCGTTCCGGAGCCCCCAGGCGGGGGCGTAACCCAGGACCAGGCCCACGTAGACGGCCAACAGCGCGGCTAGTTGTCGCATCTTCACCGATGGTGGGTGGCCGCATCCAGCTCGGCCGCCTCCTGGAAGGCTAGCGCAGCCAGTGCTGGCACCCCCGGCCGCCAGGGGGCGAGCCGCGCGCCCAGCGATGCGCAACGAACAATGGTTCGACAGATGGTGGGCACGAACGTGCACATGTCCGCCGCCTGGGCCAGCTCCTGCAGGGCCACCGTATCGAGTCCCCCCGCCAGGCCGTATACGAAGAACCCCAGAAATATCGACATACCGCTGGCCACGCCCAGCCCCAGCACGACAGCCAGATCGCTGCCCGGCATCCAGGCCGTGAAGACGGCTTTCCAGAGGGCAAAGTTGACCACCCCGACCAGCGCGGACGCGCCCAGGGTCTGCCAGCGGGCCACTTGCAGAGGCACGATGGTCAGATGGTTCAGGGTCCAACCGAAGACGCCCTTGATCACCAGCGCCAACCCGGTCGCCATGAAGACCCCGGCGAACTGAAAGCGGGGCACCAGCACCAGGAACAAGAGAAGTCTCGACCCCTGCTCTACCCCCATGGTGATGAGGAAGAGACCGGGTCGGCCCGTGCCCTGCTGCACCTGGTCGCTGATCCAGACGGGGGCATAGAAGAGGCCCGGCACCAAAGCCAGCCACAGGTACGGTTGGGCGCGGTCCCACTGCGGCCCGAGAGCGTGCACGAAGGCCGGGCCGATGGCGGCCAGGAGTGAGAAGATGAGCATCATGACGAACCCGCCGTATTGCATGAAGCGAGAGATATAGTATTGGGTCAGGTGCCGCTTATGTGCCGACCAGGCCTCGGAAATAGAAGCCAGCGCGCCGCAAAAGAACATGGTGGTGAAGAAATAGAGCTGGATGAACCGGCCGGTCAGCAACTGGTGCACCCCCAGCCAGGCCGTGAAGTCGGCCATCATGCGCACGATGATGATGGATTCCACCGACTTCAGGAGAAATATCGGTTCGCTGCCGATCGAAATCTTGCCACCAAAAAGCAGCATCTTGCGAGCGACGCGGCTATCGAATTGCACCAGGAAGAGCGGCCCCACCGGCACCCCCAGCTTGCGGACCGCCACGTACCCGACCAACAGCACCAGTACGTTCGACACTAGCGTGCCGAGGCCCATGCCCAGGGCCGCTCCGAAAGCCTCGCCAAACATGGGATGGCTGGCCCCCCACGCCCGTCCGGCCAGGATGCACGGGATCGGCGCCAGGAAGAACAGCACCCGCTGTTCGATGATGTCGAGCACGTTCTGGTAGTCGTAGCGCTGCAGAGCGGCACACATGTTCTTGCCGGCCTGGAAGAGCGCCGGCAGGCCCGTGAATCCGAACAGCGCCACAAACGGGGCGTAGATGGCAAAGTCGCCGGCCGGCAGGAACCAGACCGCCAGGGCTCCCAGTAGCGTGACCTGCACCAGGCGCTGCCCCATGGACCACCACAGGTAGAACTGGAAGTCGGCCAGCGCTTCCTGCGGGCTTCTCACCCGATCTTCGGCGAAGTATTTGATGGCGGCGAGGCCGGAGCCCATATCGAACAGCGAGGCCACCACGATCAAGGTGTCGTAGGTGCTGCGCCACAAACCGTCGGCCTCCGGAAACGGCTGGATGCGGCTCGACAGGGCCCACTGGATGAGGAAGAAGACCCCGACCATGAACGTCATGGCGGCCAGCAGGGTCAAGAGGCCGGCGAGCGGGCGGGCAAACCCTGCCTGGGTCCAACGGGCCGTCTCCTGGGTATCGCTGCCTCGAGCCGCCCGGTCCACCGCCTCAAAGAAGGCCAGGGCCGCCTCCGGACGCGCCCGGCCCAGCCGGCGGGCGTGGCCCAGCCCCAGGCCGAAGGCGGTCCACAAGGCCGCGACGGCCAACACAAAGAGGCCACGGCTACGGGCTCCGGGGACGGGCGAAGCGGGCCACCCAGCAAACGATTCGCACGGCGCCCCGGCCGCGTCGGCGGCGGCGGCGTGCAGCAGATAGTTGAAGTACAGCCAGCGCCGAATCGCACCGTCCGTCGCCATGGTCACCACCACGGTGTGACCGTCCGATACCAGCAGCGGTTGGCCACCTTCGGTCGAGAGCAGGACGCGGTCGACATGGCCGCGGTAGCGAATGGGGGTGAAGCCTGCGGGGGCGCTCTTCCAGTTGATACGATAACGCGGCTCTGCCTTCACGTGATCGTCCGGCAAACGCTCTCCCTGGGCGACGGCAAAGCTGATGCCAGGCACTCCAGCCATATCGAAACGGGCCGTCAGATCGGGGTCCACCCGGCCTGCGGGGCTCAACAAAAAGAGCAGGAGGAGGCAAAGCACGAGCATGGGGGGTGGGGGGGTTCGGAGGGCGAAAGGGGCGTCCCTGTGCGGCGAAGCCCGCGTCGCTCTCGAGACCGTCCCGGACATGGCGGCGGACGGTCGAGGGCTGACGCACGGGGGCTTCGTCTTTGGCCTGGCCGACTACGCTGCCAGGCGGGCGGGTTATCTGCCGAGAGAGGCCGGGTTGGGATTGGGCAAAGGCCACATCTGGGCCGGGTGCTTGTAGACCTCGCTGACCGCATCGAGGATGGGATCCCAGCGGTCGTCAAAGTTGGCCCAGTTGTACTGCCGCAAGGGCTTGTGCTCGAGGAGATTCCTGACGTACTTGCCCATGGTCCAGTGCGACTTGCCCAGATCAAGGGCAATGGTGGGGGTAAACTCGCGCATCACGTCGCTCCGGTTCAACTCACCGGGCACCGTATACCGGCCTGTCGGATAGCCCTTCATCTGCGGAGTATAGACCTTCTGTGCGATGGTGTACTGCTCCCGGAACAGGAGCATGTTGTTGGCGGTCTCGATGAGGTTCTTGCGATAGTCTCCAGTCTCATGCCCCGCTTTCTCGAACAAGGCGAAAGCCGTCGGGACCAGGCTGGCGGTCGAACCGGAGTGGCGAAGCTCGTCGAAATGGGTCATGGCCTCGCCGTGGCAGTCTTGCAGGGCCCTGTGGTACCAGGCCTGGGATTCCTCCGGTCGGCTGTCGGGTACCTGAAACTGCTTGACCACCTGTTCCGGTGTCACGCCATGCTGCTTCTCTCGCCATTCCAGGTAGTGCTGGCCGGCCACGCCGATGTCGCTAAAGATGGCACGATTGGCCGCGCCCAGCGTATTGAGGAAGGTCTGCACGTGGAGCTCGGGCGACATCGACGGTGCATGATTTTTCATCGCTCTGACAAGGCTGACAGGCTCCATGATCAGCGGAAGACCGGCTTTCATCATGAGCGGCAGGTCAGTGGGGTGGGCGGCCGCCAGGAGCCCTGCCATGACGCCCAGGTAGGCCGGTCGTTGCAGCGTCTTGGGGAAACGACTTTCGATCTGGTCGCAGGTCTGCTCAAACCCCTCCAGACGGTTGAGAATGTGCGACGCCAGGACCTCGACTCGGCCGACCGTCTTCGAGGAGTACGACGCCATCAAAAACCAGGTGGCGGGAACGTCGCTGCTCTTCCCATCAAAGCTGGGATCGACGATGTGCTGGAAGCGCTCGGCGTAGTCTTCATAGGTCTTGTTGACTTCGGGGTTGAGCGCCTCTTTCTGCAAGGGGCTGTCGACGATGGCCTGGGCGTTGGCCAAGGGGACCTTCGCCTGGGCATGGGCCAAGACGGCTTTCTTGTGGTTTTTGAGCAGGTGCTTGATCATGGCCTCGACTCCAGGGCCTCGGACACTGAACGGAACCCCTGCAGTTGAGCGATGGCGTGGCCCGCCACGGCCGTGCTGATGTCCCGCCCGAGCACGTGTTGCTGCACAAACATGGCTGCGCGGTTGAAGACGCCGGGCACACTGCGGGTCTTTTTGCCGAGGTCGTGCAGGGCCGTTGCCACCACCTGCTGCGGCGTGGTCTTGGGGATAGGGCTCCGGCTGAAGTCCACGCCTTGACTGGTAATGGTGTTGTGCGGATCGGAGGGCGGCGTCGGACCCAGCACCAGGGCCATCACGTCGACTCCGGCCGGTTTGAGCTCCGCCTTCAACCCCTCGGCGAGATTCACCACGTAGGCTTTGCTGGCGGCGTAGTTGGCTACGGTGGGAGCGCCGTTGAAGGCTGAGCCGGCCGCGGTGAGAACCAGGCCACCGCGGTGCCGGGCTGCCAGGCGCTCGCCAAACTTGTGGGCCAGCAACATGGGGGTCTTGACGTTGGCGTCGACGAGATGCGCCTGGGCGTCCGGGTCCTGGGACAGAAAGGGTCCGGTCTGGAAGTCCCCGGCCGTGTTCACCAAGAGTCCGACGTCCAGCTTGCGAGTGGCCTCGTCCAACTGGTCGGCGGCATCGGGCTGGCCTAGATCGCAGGCCACCGTCTTGACCTGCACGCCATACTGGCGCTGAATCTCGTCGGCCGTCTTCTCCAGGTGGCCCGCATCTCGGGCCGTCAACACGAGGTTCAGGCCTCGCTTCGCCAGTTGCTGGGCGAACTCGGCGCCGATGCTGCCGGAGCCACCGGTCACGACCGCCCAGGGACCGTATTTGTGCTGAAATTCCGTTGGCGACTGGTCTGGCGACGCTTGAGCCTGGAGAATCTTCTCCAACTTCACGGCCGACTGACCGGCCACTCGGGTGAGACCAAATCGCAAGAAGGGAAAAATGGGCACCAGGACCTTGGGAAACCGATAGACCTCGTCCTTGGTGAACTCTGCCGAGCACCCATCGGCATTCGGCTTCACACTGAGCTTGAGTGTTTCCGCGAAGGGTCGGAGCAGTGGGCCCTTCCAGGCACCCTGCAAGACCGCCCCGTCTTCCGTCGGATGCCAGGTCATGTCGGCGCGCCAGTTGATGCCGAGCCACTTCATGCCCGTCCGATAGATGCCGTCCTGGCCGTCCTGGGGCGGCGTAACGACCGTCCCGGTCAGGCCTGGACAGTAGTCGTCCATGGTTTTCGGATTGGAGACGTACTCTCGCAGCCGCTCGGGATCCGCGTGCACGGTGTGCGTCATATGCAGCTTGAGGGGCTGAGTCTTCATGGGATCCATGTTACTCCAGTGGGGTTGCGAAGGTGTTCCACAAAGTTTAAAAGACGGTTAACGAATGAAAATACCTCGGGGGGTCCCCGGGAGACGGGGCATCATCCAAGTGGAGGTCATGACCATGGCAACTTTAGAGATCCAGGAACCGGACTGGCCGACCTTCTTCGGCCAGTTCATGCAGCGCTATGCAGGTCGCCCGTGTCGATTGGAGCTCCTCGGGGAGGACCTGGGGGCGCACATCGCCACCCACGGCCTGCCGCTGTCGGCCATCGAGGCCGACATTCGCCACCCACGACACGAGATCTCGTTTCTCATCGGCGATCGCGCGGACAAGCACGTGACCCACGTGATCTCGTCGCCCACCCACGTGCGGCATCGAGAGGTCAGCTCCGGCACGCCGGCCACGCTGCAGATCGAGTCGGCCGGCGGCGTCACGACACTGCTTTCCATCGAACAGAGCGGGTGACCTTGACTTAGTGTTAGTATAACACTATTATTAGTGTGTAATTAACACTAAGTTGAGGTCAACGATGTTCGGAATTGCCTATATGAAAGCCTCACCCATGCGCTACGTCCTGCTGTATCGCAACGGGACGGTGCGGGCGAAGGGCCCTGGGCTCTCCTTCTACTACCTGCCGCAGCGGTCGTCGGTGGCGCAGGTGCCGCTGCAGAGCAAGGATCTCCCTTTCATCTTCAACGAGACCAGCTCCGACTTTCAGCCGGTCACCGTCCAGGGCCAGTTGACCTGGCAGATTGTGGCGCCAGAGGACATCGCCAGCCGGTTGGACTTCACGGTCAACCCGTCCGGCACATACCTGGGAGACGGACCCCAGGTCCTGGATCAGCGCCTCCTGGCCCTCACCCAGGTCATCGTGCGGGCCGTCGTCGGCGGCGTGGAGATGCGAGTCGCCATCGCCTCGGCGGCCGTCATGGGGCGAGAAATCCACCGGCGACTGCAGGCTTCGGAAACGATTCAGAAGCTCGGCATCGAGGTGCTGGAGGTCTCCGTCATGCAGGTGCGGACCTCCCCGGAGATGACCCGGGCGCTGGAGGCCCCATCTCGGGAAGGCCTGCAGCGGGAGGCCGACCAGGCGGTCTACGACCGACGCAATGCCTCGGTCGAGCAGGAGCGCCGCATCAAGCAAAACGAGTTCACCACCGAGCTGGGGGTCGAACAAGGCCAGCGCACCTTGCAGGAGACCCGCATGGCCGCCCGCATTGCGGTCGAGCAGCAGCGCACCCAACTTATCGACGAGCGTGTTGAAAACGACCGCAAGCAGGCGGACAGCAGGGCGTATACCCTGGAGGCCACCCTCCGTCCGCTGCGCGACGCCGACTGGAAGGTGCTCATGGCGGCCAGTGGATCGGCGGCCGATCCCCGGGCCAACCTGGCCCTGGCGTTCCGGGAGCTGGCCGAGAACGCCGGCAAGATCGGCCAGTTGACCATCACGCCGGACCTCCTCGGCAGCCTGGTCAACGGGGCCCGAAAATGAAGGCCTTTGACAAGATTGTGCTGGTGACGTGGAAGACGCGTCTGGCCCGTCTCGTCGAGCGCTTCAACAGCCGGGGCCAGGCGAGATTCTATATCGAACACGCCGGCGGCGACTTCAACGACTACGTACGAGAAGACGACAGCTACCAACGGGCGAGGGAACGGATTCTCAAGACCGTGCCCGGCGACCTCAAAATGCAGGAGTTGCCTCGCGACCTCCTATCGACTTTCCTCATCACCCCCCGTGACGTCGTCGTCACCTTGGGCGGCAACGGCCTGGTGGTCAATACCGCCAAGTACGTGGGCGAACAGCCCATCGTGGCCGTCAACCCGGAGCCGGCCCGATTCGATACGGTTCTCCTGCCGTATCGTGCCGAGCAGGTGCCGGCCACCCTGGACCAGTTGCTGCTGGGCCGGACGCACGAGCGCCGCGTCAGCATGGCTCAGGTCACGACCGGCGACGGCCAGGTCCTGCGGGCCTTCAACGACGTGTTCGTCGGGTGTCGTACCCACGGGTCGGCCCGCTACCGGTTGCGGGAGGAACGGCAGTCGTCCAGCGGCATCATCATCTCGACGGGCGCCGGGTCGTCGGGCTGGCTGTCGTCATGCTTCAACATGGCCGCCAGCCTGGCAGCGGCGTTCGGCGGACAGGCCCCCGCACCGATGCACCTCTCCTGGGACGACCGTCGGCTGGTCTACGTGGTCCGCGAACCCTTCGTCAAGCGGGGCGTCAGCGCTCGCGACACGGCGGGGGTGGTGGGAGAGGGCGAGACGCTCGAGATCGAGTCGCTCATGCCGTCCGAGGGGGTGGTGTTCACCGATGGCGTCGAAAGTGACTTCGTGGCCTTCAACGCAGGAACCGTCCTTCGCATCTCGTGCACGGCACACCAGGCCCACCTGGTGTGGCCCCCTTGAGGGTGGCGGTCGACATCGTCATGTTCACCGTCGTGCGAGACCACCTGGAGGTGCTCCTCATCGAGCGCGGCATCCCACCATACCAGGGGAGCTGGGCATTGCCGGGCGGGTTCGTGTTACCGGGCGAGTCGCTGGAGGATGCGGCCCGCCGAGAGCTCCGCGACGAGACGGGGGTACGGGACGTTTTTCTAGAACAGCTCTATACCTTCGGCGAGCCGGGTCGCGACCCTCGAGGGCGAGTCGTCAGCGTGGCGTGGTACGCCCTGATTTCCGGGGACCGCCCCCTCCAAGCGACCTCCGACGCGGCCGATGCCCGGTGGTGGACGGTGTCTGGGCTCCCCCCACTGGCCTTCGACCACGACCGCATCCTGGGTCTCGCCCTGGAACGGCTGCGAGGCAAGCTCGAGTACACCACGGTGGGATTTCAGTTGCTGCCGCCCCGCTTTACCCTGACGGAGCTCCAGACCGTGTACGAAGCCATCCTCGATCGCAAGTTGGACAAGCGCAATTTCAGGCGCCGCATCGATATGCTGGACCTGGTGGGAGAAACCGACGAGCTGCGCCGCGATGGCGCCGCCCGCCCGGCTCGGTTGTACACGTTCAAAAACCAGACGTCTTGACGAGGGCTCTTGACAACAGGCCGCCAGCCGTTCTAAAAGTAAGGTATACGGGAATGATCCCGGTAGTCTTTGTGACGTGAGGTGGAATCAAGGTGTCGGCGCGCTCCAACACCCTCGCGGTAGGGTTCATCGCAGTTTCCTGTCTGGTCATCTTGACGTGCATGCACGTGCACGTGTCTCCCGAACTGAGCAGCATGGGGGGCCTGAGTCCCGGGCTGGCCCTGGCCCACGGGCGCTCGTTGAGCGGTCCGGACATCGACATGCTGCAGAAGATGAACGCGGCCTACGAGAGGATTGCGACCAGCGTTCGGCCCGCCATCGTCAACATCCAGACGACCTCGGTGGTGAAGACGCCCGCCATGTCGTCGCCTTTTGGCAACGACCCGTTCTTCCGGCAGTTCTTCGGGCCGTTCAACCAGGTGCCGCAGGAACAGCGAGAGCACGCCCTGGGCTCCGGGGTCATCCTGACCGCCAACGGCTACATCATCACCAACAATCACGTCATCGAGCACGCCTCCGACATCAAGGTGCTGCTGCCCGACAACCGCCAGTTCACCGGCAAGCTCATCGGGACTGATCCGCAGACGGACATTGCGGTGTTGAAGATCGACGCGGACAGCTTGCCGACCGCCTCCCTGGGCGACTCGGCCACGGTGCACGTGGGCGACACCGTCATGGCCTTCGGCAACCCCTTCGGCTTGAACTTTACCATCACTCGCGGCAGCGTTAGCGCCCTCGGACGCTCCGGGCTCAATATCGAAAGGTACGAGGACTTCATCCAAACCGACGCCCCCATCAATCCCGGCAACTCCGGGGGCGCCCTCGTCGACATGGGAGGTCAGGTGGTCGGTATCAACACGGCCATCGTCAGCAATGGGGGCATGAGCGGCTCCGGAGGATTCCAGGGCGTCGGCTTTGCCATCCCGTCCAATACCGCGCACCACGTCATGGAATCGCTGGTGAAGACGGGCAAGGTGGTGCGAGGCTACCTGGGCGTCCGGTTGGAAACGCTGGATTCAAACCTGGCCAGCCAGTTCAAGGTGCCCAACCTGTCCGGTGCCCTGGTCACGCAAGTCGAAGCCGGATCTCCCGCCGCCCAGGCCGGACTCAAGGCCGGAGACGTCATTCGAACTTATGAGGGGCGCCCCGTCGATTCACCCGACACCCTTCGTTTCATGGTCGCCGGCACGGCGCCGGACGCCCGGGTATCGATCGGGGTCTGGCGCAACGGCACCATGACGGACCTCACCCTGAAGGTGGGTGAGCTAACCGTCAATCCGACGGCGCGGGCGACCCACGGAGCCACTCCGGCCGCGCCAACCTCGCACGGCACGCTCAGAGGCATCCAGGTCCAGGACCTGTCGGATGCCGTCCGCCAGCAATTGAACCTGGGTCCCGGCGTGAATGGCGTGGTCGTCACCACGGTCGCGCCCGGCACGCCGGCCGCCCAGGTGGTCGTGCCCGGCGACTTGATCCTCAGCGTCAACCAGCAACCGGTGGCCAACGCGGCGGCGTTCAACCAGGTCGCCGGCAGCACCAGCGGCCAGGTGCTGCTGCAACTGGTCCACCAGGGCAATGCCATGTTCGTGGTCCTCACCCCAGGGGGCAACGGGTAAGTCGACGCTCGCAGATGGGGGGCGGAGTCTCCAAGGCGCTCGAGGGGGCGTCGGCTAGTAGCGCGAAGCAGATGCCGCAGAGCTTCCCCGAGTTGCCAGTCCGGGGGGCCCCCAGCGCAGCGAGGGGGAGGGGGCGTTGGCTAGTAGCGCGAAGCAGATGCCGCAGAGCTTCCCCGAGTTGCCAGCCGGGGGGGCCCCCAGCGCAGCGGATGGGGGGCGGAGCCCTCTAAGGTAGGTAGCCAGGGGGGGCAGGGCGAACAGAACGCGTCGAACTCGCGCTCGGAGTACCACCACCTGTATGCCCTTCAAGTTCACCTGCCCCAAGTGCCACGCACAGAACCCGTTGTCGGACGAACCGACTCGGGAGGACGTGCTGTGTTCCGGGTGCGGCAGTCGCTTCCGAGTCCGCCGCTCCCGGCAGGATCGGGGCGAGGCTCCACCGACCCAGGGCGGTTCGGACGCCAGCGCCACGGTGCAGGCATCGGCCGTGCCGGAAGACGGCGTGCGTATCCTGTGGGGGGTCGGCGACGTCATTCTGGGGACCTACGAGATCATCGGCCTGGTGGGCGACGATTTGTATGGCCAGGCCTACCGGGTGTGGCATCGCGTCTGGATGGCCGACGTGCACGTCAAGACGCCCAGCCCGGAGATCCTGGGGCGCCGTGAGGCCAAGGAGTCCTTGACCCAGGAGGCCGAGCGATGGGCCAGCCTGGGATTGCACCCGAACGTCGTGACCTGCTACCATGTGCGCAGCCTGGGCGGTGCGCCTCGCATTATTGCCCAGTGGGTGGACGGCACGCCCCTGTCGGGTTGGATGGGCAGTGGCCGGCTCTACGACGGCACCCCTCGCAAGGTTCTCGAGCGGCTGCTGGACATCGGCATCCAGGCGGCCCGGGCCCTGCAGCACGCTCACAGCCGCTCGGTAACCCACGGGGGCGTCCGGCCCGAAGACGTGGTGGTGGAAGCCGACCTGACGGCCCGGGTCACGCACTTCTGCTTGATTCGCACGCTCGATCAGGCCCGCCGCTCCCGCCGCATCAGCAAGCGCAACCTGGGCAAGCTGGCCCCGGAGCAAAGTGCGGGCGAGACTTCCAGCCCCCGCACCGACATCTGGCTGTTCGCCCTCATGCTGGCCGATGCGGGCATGGGCGACACGCGCTGGCGGGAGGAGGTGCCCGACGATCTTGCCTTGTGGGACTGGATGGGCCAGCGGCTGGCCGACGCTCGGACGCCGCTCCCGGACTCGCTCGTCAAGCTTCTTCAGCAGTGTCTGCAGGAGGATCCGGCCGAACGGCCGCTCAGCATTGAAACCGTCGAGGCAGAACTCAAAGGGATTTACGCCGAGAGCATGGGGCGACCGTACCCACGGGAGGAGCCCGCACCCCCTTCCCAAGCCGAGAACCTCAGCAATCGGGGGCTGTCGGCCTGGGTGAAGGGCCTGGCCGAGCAGGCCGAGGCCCTGTTTGACGAGGCCGTCGCGCTGGATGCGACGTGTGCCCCCGCCCTCTACAATCAAGGTCTGCTCGCGTGGCGAGCGGGCAAGATGTCGTACGAGGCGCTCCTCAACAACCTGGAGTCTATCGAGGTGCCGTGGCGGCAATACCTGTATCAGGCGCAGGTGGCGGCCGAGAAGAAGGATGCGAGGGCCGGCCGGTGGTTGCAGAAGGCGTCCAAGGATCTGCCTCGCCCGTCCCCGTACGCGCGGCTCTTTGATGCCCTGCAGCAAGCCGTTTCGGCCGGCCAGGAGGTGACGGCCCCGGCCGCCCTGGCCTGGGCCGCAGCCGTGCCGACCGCGCCGGATGTGGATGCGCCGCAGCCCCACGATCTGGAAGATCGGGTGGCCGAGGTAAGGCGTGCCGCCGCCGAGGGCCACTGGAAAGAGGCCGCTCAGTTGCTGGCCAACACCATCCACCTGCCGGGCGCCGATTCATCCAGGGCGCTTCACACCTACCGCAACGTGGTGGCTCGCCATCAACCCCGGGAGGCGCCGGATGGGGCTCGCCTTCGCTATCGCCTGATCGGTCATTCGGCCCCCATCCTGGATGTGGCGCTGTCGCAGGACAACGACCTGGCGGTGTCCGCCAGTCAAGATAATACCCTCAAAGTCTGGGATCTGAAGACCGGACTGGAGCGCTACACGCTCAGCGGGCACGGCGACAGCGTCGTCGGGGTGGTGGTCACGCCGGAAGGCAACATCGCGGCCTCGGCCAGTCACGACAAGTCGCTCCGCATCTGGAACCTGAGCGACGGCACGCTCCTCAAGACGCTCGATCACGAAGACCGCCTGACGGCCCTGGCCATGACGCCAGACGGCCGGGTGATCCTGACTTCCAGTCAAGACCGCAAGGTGCGGGTCTGGAATGCCGCCACCGGACGATGTCTGCAGACGCTCGAGGGACACGAGGACGCGGTCATGGGGGTGGCGGTCAGCGCGGACGGCCGGGTGGCTGCCTCGGTGAGCCTGGACAAGAACGTCAAGCTCTGGGATCTGGCGACCGGCGCGTGCAGTCGGACCCTGGAGGCGCATCGGGAGCCCGTCTGGGGCCTGGCGCTGACCCCGGATGGGCGTTACCTGGTCTCTTCCAGCGACGACCGCAGCATCCGGGTGTGGGAAACCGAAACCGGCAAGCAGGTGGCCGTGATGCGGGGCCACACCGACTCGGTGGGGGCGGTGGAGATCACGCCCGACGGCCGATTTGTGGTGTCGGCCAGCCACGATCGCACGGTGCGCATCTGGGACTTGCAGGGCGGCCAGTGCCTGCAAAGCCTGGGCGGGCATGGCGCCCCGGTCAACGCGGTGGCCATCAGCCTGGACGGACGTCGCCTGTTGTCGGCCAGTTCCGACCAGAGCATCGAGGTGTGGGAGCTGTCCTGGTCGCTCCTCCCGCACGACGAGGTGGAGTGGGACCCGCAGGCCGCCACCGTGCTGTCCACCTTGCTGCAGATTCGACTCAAGCGACGAGCGGGCCGCCGGGCTGCGGTCAGCGGGGACGAGTTCGAACGGGTTCTGACCGACATGGCCGCCTGGGGCTTTGGCTGGCTCTCCATTGCCGGCATCAAGGCCCACATCGAATCGAGTCTGGGGGTCACGGTGACCTGGTGGGAGCCGTCAGAGGGTCTGCAGGCGCTGTGGCAGTCGGAGCGATCGGTGTTGGGAGCCGACGCCGTGCACCCGGGCGCGGAACCTGCCATGCCGGTGCCACCGCCTCCCGTGTTGGAACCAGCCCGCCTGGCAACCGAGGGGGTTCCCGAGCCCGAGCCCGTGCCAGAACCAGAGCCGGTGCGGCCGGCCGCGATCCCGGCGCCCCCGCCC
>DASYBA010000107.1:0-7221 GCA_036501005.1 Candidatus Xenobia bacterium
ATTCTGGATAAGACGTTGGACGGCTTTGGCGAGATCTTCAGGATGCTTTCCTACCAGGACATCGGCTCGGCGGCCATGATGAGCCGGGCGGTGGCGGGCGCAGCCCGCGGGCGGGTGGTCATATCGATTCCGGGCTCCCCCGCCGCGTGTCGGCTGGCCCTGGAGAAGCTGATCCTTCCGGAAATCGGGCATATGGTGTTTGAGATCAACCGATGAGCAAAGCGAAGACGATTCGAGAACTGAAGGCGTCGGGGTGGCAGAGCCGCACCGTGCGCCAGGAGATGGAAGAGAACCTGGTGCGCAAGCTGAAGGCCGGGGACCGGTTGTTTCCCGGTATCGTCGGCTTCGAAGACACGGTGCTGCCGCAACTGGAGAACGCCATCCTGGCCGGGCACGACCTCATCCTGCTGGGGGAGAAGGGCCAGGCGAAGAGCCGCATCCTGCGCAACATGGTGCACTTCCTCGATGAGGAGGTGCCGGTCATCGCCGGGTGCGAGATCAACGACAATCCCTACGCGCCCATCTGCAAGCGGTGCCGCAACCTGGTGGTGCGGGACGGGGAGGACGTAGCGATTGCCTGGTGGCCCCGAGCGTTGCGCTATGGAGAGCGCCTCGCACCGGGCAGCCGCATCGGGGATCTGATTGGCGACCTCGATCCGGCCAAGGTGGCCGGGGGGTCGGTGCTGTCGAGCGAGGACGCCCTGCACTTCGGCTTGATTCCGCGCATGCATCGAGGCTTGTTCGCCATCAACGAGTTGCCGGATCTGGAGTACCTGGTGCAGGTGGCTTTGTTCAACATTCTGGAGGAGCGGGACATCCAGATCCGCGGCTATCCCATCCGGTTCGACCTGGACGTGCGGCTCATGTTCACCGCCAACCCGGAGGAATACAGCCGCTCGGGCAAGATCATCAGCCAGCTCAAGGACCGTATCGGAGCGGAGATTCGCACCCACTACCCCATGACCCGGGAAGTCGGCATGGCGATTATCGAACAGGAGGCCCACGTGCCGAAGGACGGGGTCCAGGTGACCGTGCCGACCTTCATGAAGCACATCATCGAGCAGATCACCATGGAGGCCCGCAAGTCGCCGTACGTCAACCAGAAGTCGGGGGTCAGCGCGAGACTGAGCATCGCCAATTTCGAGACCATGATCGCCAACAGCCGGCGGCGGGCCATGTTGCTCAATGAGGGGCGGGCGGTGCCGCGCATCTCAGATTTGAACTATCTCTATACGTCGTCGTTTGGCAAGATCGAGCTGGATCCATTCCGAGAGGAAACGGTGACAGAGTTCCAGGTGGTGACCCGTATTTTCGAGAAGGCCATCAAGATCGTGTTCGACGAGACCATCGACGAAGAGACCCAGGCGTCTCTGTCGAGGAACGTGAAAGGCGACGTCATGGTGGAAGTGTCGGATCAGATGCCGGCGGCCAGCTACCAGCGCATCATTCCCAAGATTCCGGCCATGTGGGATGCGGTGCACCATCTGGGGGGCGACGAGGCGCCTGAGCTGCAGGCCTCTTGTATCGAATTTCTGCTGGAGGGGTTGTACGCCTCCAACCGGGTGTCGCGCAGCAAGCTGGGCGACCTGGTCACGTATCGATCCCGATGATCGTCCATCGCTATTCGGAGTATCATGAACCGGAGAAGCCGCCGTTTACGGTGGAAGACGTCATCAAGGCCATCACCGAGATGATGATGCGGGCCTCCATGAGCTTCCAGGAGGCCCTGCAACACCTGATGCGGCAGGGTCTCAGCTTCCGCTCGTTCTTGCAGATCAATGGGTTGGACGAGCTGATCGACAAGCTGGTGTCGCAGCTTGAAGAGCTCAAGCAGAAGGAGCGGGAGCGCTGGGACGTCAACAGCCTGGTGGAGAAGAAGAGCAAAGAGACGCAGGCCCTGCAAGACGAGCTGTCCAAGCTGTTGAAACAGGCGAAGGCGGGCGACGCCGAGGGCATGCTCCGCCAGATGCTCAAAGACAAGAACCTCTATGGGCTCTACAAGCTGAAGTGGATGCTGACCCGCAAGCTGGGCGACAAGCAGGCGGGCAAGGTCGAGGATCAACTGGAGAAGCTGACGCGGGCGCTGGAACCGCTCTTGTCGGTGCAGGATCTTGCCAAGCAGCAAGCGTTTACGGGAGAGGAGCCGATTTCGCTCCCCCAGGCGTTGAGCCTGAAGGAGCGCTTGGAAGCTATCGATCAGTTGATGGCCGATTTGCGCACGGCGTTGGAGAACGGCGACCTGGAGAGCGTCAACCAGAAGGCGCTGGAACAGATGCTGGGGCAGGCGGCGGCGCAGGCCTTTGGCGACAAAAAAGACGAGATCATGTCGCAGTTCGAACAGGCCATGGAAGGCACGGGGCTGGTCGAACGAGACGAGGACGGGCTCTTCAAGTTGACGCCGGGGGCGGCCCGCAAGCTGGGCGAGTACTTTCTATCGAGTGTGTTCAGCCTGTTGAAGAGCGACGGGGTGGGCAAACATGCGGCCACGCTGGCGGGCGAGGGGGCGGTCGAGACCGTCAGCACCAGGCCTCTGCAGTACGGCGACTCGATTACCCATATCGACATGTCGGGCACGTTCATGAATGCGCTGGTGCGTGAGGGACCAGGGTTTCCCATCAAGGTTCGCTACGACGACTTCATGGTGCACGAGACCAAGGGGGCGGCTCGGACGGCGGTGGTGATGATGCTCGACATGAGCGGCTCCATGGCTCGTTTCGGACGGTTCTACAACGCCCGCAAGATTGCCATGGCGCTGGATGCGTTGATTCGTAGCCAGTACCCCGACGATCGGCTGCACTTTGTGGGCTTCTACACCATGGCGAAGCGCTATCAGATAGGCGACATCTTGAACCTGCAGCCCAAGCCGGTCACGTTCGGGGGTAGCACGGTGCGGTTGCGGCTCGACATGAGCCAGCCGAACGCGCTCAAAGGGAAGCGGGTGCCGGAGTACTTCACCAACATCCAGAAGGGGCTGGAACTGTCTCGGCTGCTGTTGGCCAACGAAGACACCACCAACAAGAGCATCATCATGATCACCGACGGGGCGCCGACGGCGTACTACGAAGGGTCGTTCTTGAACCTGTGCTATCCGCCCGACGACCGGACGTTTGCGGTGACGCTGCGCGAGGTAGAGAAGTGCACCCAGGACAAGATTGTCATCAGTACGTTCATGATGGCCAGCGACTGGGATTTCGGCTACCACGGCGAGGGTGAGTTCCTGTCGAAGCTGGTGAAGCTGAACAAGGGGCGGGTGTTCTACCCGAAGCCCGACAGCCTGACGCAGTACGTGATGGTAGACTTCCTCAGCGAGAAACGCAAGCTGCTGCAGATCTAGGGGCTAGCCGGCGGTAGCTCGAAGATCTGGTAGGTGAAGACAGCCGGGAATCTAGCCTGGTTGGGGGCGTCGTCGCCTCCTGGCTTTGGGGTCCCTACGCTTCACGGAGGGCTTCCGTCGTGGATTGGATGAAGGTTGTCACAGTGGAGGGCGTGTCGCCGGACATCACGGAAGCTGCTGTGCTGGCGCAGCGGACGGCGCCGACCCAGTCGAGCCAGACAAGACGTTGTGGTCGGCGCTGCACGAGTCCTGTCCGCTGGTGGTTGCTTGGATCCAGTCACCGTCTCAAAGGGTCGTGACCGCAGTCTGCGGTAAGACTCTCCTGCAGGGCGGAACGGTGCGGCTGCGTTCTGGTGACAACCTGGCTGCCGCCGACACCGTGCTGGGCGCAGCTTTCTATCGAGATGCTCTCCACCGTCAACGTCTACCCGACACTGCACGATCCAACCGCAAGAGTCCAGGGCATCGAGCTCGAATATAGTTGGCCCTGACCCTCTCTGTTCCATATATACGTGAAATCACCGCTATCGGAATATATCGTTCTCGGAAGTGATGGTTCTTCCGATATATAGAAGGCGCCACGGGGGGTGTACTTCTGGTGTCCATCTGCGTCCGCCGTGCGTTCGTGGCGTACTCACACCACCCCTGTGTGCGCACGCCGGTTCGACACGAACCAATCTGCACCCAGGTACTGACCGCACACATTGGCAGCAGCGTCCAACGTTCCACCGGGAACGCGCAGGCCCACGTCGAACGATGGGCGGTGCTTGGGTTCAATGGAACGCCCCGCTGGCAGCTACTGTTGGACGGCCGTCCCCCACCCGTCATACGTCACACCCCATTCCCGAGCCAACTGCACGTGCTTGAGAGAATGCTGGTGGATGGTGTCCAGGTCGGGGACCATCGTCTTCGACATGACGAGATCCTTTGCATACGGGGACGACGTCGCAGCGTACCCCTCGCCTTGCAGACGGCTTTGGATTCCGAGCAGTCGGCTTCCGGGGCCGGTAAACGTAAAGTCGATCTGGTGTTCCAGTGACAGGTTGCTGCCTGATTGCGCCAGGACTTTCAAGACTCTCTGGTCATTGCTCCGCGGCCACGGTTCGGCAGTGCCCATCAGACCGTTGAGAAATCGTTTGAAGAAGCCATCCTTGGGCTGGGCCTGCTCGAACGGACTGACCAGTTCGTCGAACCAGTTCCAGCCCTGGGAGTCGCGAACCTCGAAGCGAAGGTCGGCATGCCCGGCGGTATAGGTGGCCAGGGTTGTCTGGAACGCCGCAGACTCGGCGTGCTGGAAGGCCAATTGACGCTCAGTCGCGTCCGTTACCCGGGCGGTCATGCGACAATCCACGCCTGTTAGCCGGGCAAGGAGATCGTCCTCCAGGCGATTGAGAAGTTCCAGGTCTTGAGGGAGCCCGTGAGGCAGGCGAATGGCCAGACGACTGCCGAGTGGCCACCGAGTCCGGGCCTCCTGGGTCAAAGTGCCTCGATCGTACGTGATGAACCGACGACCCTGCGGCGTGTCAGCGAAGCTGACCTTCCAGTCTTCTCTCACGAGGCCCCCATTGGCACGGCTGGCCTGTAGCTCCTGCAGGTACGCGCATCCTCTAACTGAAAATATCTCCCCGCCACAACTGGTCGACGAAGTCGGACACGGGCAGGACATCGATACGGCCGTTAGCATCGGTCAGCACCCGGGGGGCGGACTCGGTGCACACCACGATGCGCCCGACCGTTCCCTCCTCGGCCAGCGCCGTCAGCGCCTTCAGGTCGGTCGGGTGTACACGGGAGGCGGCCTTCACTTCGATGGCGGCGGCGCGATCGTTCACCAGGAAGTCAACCTCCAGCCCTGTGGATGTTCGCCAATACCACACCTCGGTATCGGGTGACCGATACGCCCGATATGCCAGCAGCTCTCCCAGCACGACGTGTTCGATAGTCTTGCCGAATTCCGGCGTGCCCGGTTCAGGCCAGCGGCGGGACAGATCGATCAACGGTGCATCCCGCAAATGCTCGTGGATCCACAAGCTCTTGCCCACCTTGCGAGGGCCCCATAGAAAGACAGAACGTTCGGCGACCTGGGCAAGCGAAAAAGCCTGGGGATGATCATCCCTGGAAGGTTCTTTTATCCGGATAATCTTCCCTGGCAGGGCGGATTTAACATGCCGTCCGAAAGGCCGAAAAAGCAAACAGCCTCCGGACGGAGGCTGTGAGAGTCTCTGGGAACTGAATAGCGAATCCAAGCGGGACTGGGAGATGGGGCTGCACGTTGCGTCCTTTGATTCCGACTATTACACCGCAATCAAACGAAATTCAGACCCGGCACCACCCGTCTTCGACGTGACGTCGGCGACGGCGCATCGCTGCGGCAGCCGGACTCGGACCAACCTCGCTCGCCTTTCGGCTGCGTTGGTTGCGGACCGGTTTCGTGGCAAATTGCTGGTCACCCGCGGGCACCCTTTCGGAATGCCGGGGTACACTCGCTGTAACGGTCGACGGAGTTCCTTCTCGATCAGATCTGCGCGGGCACCGTTTCCGGGACGGCGACCCACATCTGGCCGTGCCTGAAGCAGCCTGGCGAAGCCAGATGCTTGCACGGCACGACACGGCAGGACGTCACGGACCGGGGGACAGTACGCCCGGAGCAATACCGCCACCGCCCGAACTTCACGTCCGCATCAGGCGCATGACTGCCACACCCGGAGGCGTGGGCAGCCGGCAAACCGGGGCTCGGGCGAACCTGAGCGCCGTTCGATACGTGACCCGGTAAACCGGGGCCATCGATCAAGATGGATTGCAGTCATGCCGTGCCACGACGATGATCAGATGAGGCGCGACGACATCGGAAGCCATGACCTCCACGATATCGACAACCTGTCCGGTCCCGTCTCTGGCCCTGACGCTCCTGGAGGGTACCCCAAGGGAGCGCGTACCGCCGTGTTGGCAGTACGCATCAAGCACCATCTAGTACGGATGTCGCCCGGGCATCTCTGCCCGGGGCGAGCTGCAACCTTTTGTATCGAATGTTGCGTGCGCAAGGAACTATTGCCGACCTGGCACGCCGAGGCGTGCTGCAGCCGAGTTGCAACCTTTTCCACTCGCGCTGGAATCACTATTCAGTTCTCAAAGACTCCCGTCAGGCGACGGCTGGACTGCCGTAGTGCCTGTTCGCTCGGGACAATGTCATGCTAGCAGCCTTTCGATACAGTGTCAAGGAAGTTTTCCACCTCGTTATCCACATTCTGTCCGCTACCCCGCCTTTTATCCGCAGGCTGTCTTCCGATAGAAGAATTTTCAGCGGCAGAGCCACACGCGCTCAGTCTCTGAGTACCTGCATCACCGGAGTTTTGTTTACATTCTGGACCCACCGGCAGGCTCTTCTGGCGGTATGATGTCGTCAGATAAAAACAACAGGTCACACAACAAGGAGAGAGCCATGACAACCAGTCAAGTCAACCTCGCCGCGTCGCGTCAGACGGGCCAGAAGTCTTCGTCCCCGGCTGCCCCAGCCGCCGCCGGCGCCACCCCCGAGCTTCCCGCCGAATCTTTCCGGGCCAGCGAAGCCCAGGCCCCGCAGGCCACCGCCGCTCCGGCCGCTGCCGAGAAGGCCAGCCTGGCCGATCTTCCGGCCCCCAGCGTCAACTTGACGCCGCAGGAAGCCCTGACGGCTGCCTTTGGCCGTCCTGCCCCGCGCCCGGCGCCCCGCCCGGCGCCTCGCCCGGCTCCCCGGCCTGCCCCGCGGCCCCAGCCCGCCCCTCACCCCCAGCCGCGCCCCCAGCCCCCGCACCCGGCGCCGGCTCCTCATCCCCAGCCGCGCCCGCAGCCCCCGCACCCGGCGCCGGCCCCTCATCCCCAGCCGCGCCCGCAGCCCCCGCACCCGGCGCCGG
>DASYBA010000108.1:0-12696 GCA_036501005.1 Candidatus Xenobia bacterium
CGGCTCGCTCGACGTCGCCGACAAGGCTTTCACCGATGCCCTGTCGGTGATTGGCGACAAACGCGTGCCCGGGCGGGCCGTGGCGCTCAACGGCCGGGCCATGGTGGCCCTCCTCCGCAACCTGCCGGATCAGGCCGTGCGCCCGCTCGAAGACGCCCAGGGAGCGGCTCGCGAAGCCACCCCTCAGGTCGCGGCCCGCATCCAGTGCACTCGGGCGCTGCTACTCATGGTACAGAACCAGTTCTCGGATGCCGACGCCCTCCTGGCCGAAGCGCAGAACACCTTTGTCGAATGGGAGTCGTCGTTCGATATCGGTCGCCTGAAGCTTCTGTCGGTGCTGGTCGGCTGGCGCCGTCGCCAAGAAGAGCAGAAGCCTGCCGACGATGCGGTCCGTGAGCGGTTCACCGATGCGCTCACGTATCTGCAAGAGCATGACCTGGTGGCCCTGCCGGCCTATGAGTCTGCTTTCTTCGCCCCTCTCTTCCTGACGGCGTTCCGCGAGGCGTGGGCGCCGGGGGCGACCGAGCCCTTCCTCTCCCGTTTTGGCAACTCGACTTTGGAGCGATACGTGTCCGGCTTCAAACCCGCCGAGGCCCGCCAGCTCAACGCGCTGCTGGAGCAGGACGTCAGCGCCTTGCCCAGTCAGAACAACCCGTTGCTGACCATTTACGCCTTCGGCAAGTTTCGGATTTTCTGCCAGGGCGAAGAAGTCGATGACACCCGCTGGCGCACTCGCAAGGCCAAATACCTTTTTGCCTACCTGGCGTACAACTCCGAGCAGGACGTGCTAGACGAAAAAATCATCGAGATTTTCTGGCCCGAACAAGAGGCCGACAAGGCCCGCCAGAACTTCTACTCGGCCCTGTCCCACATACGCCGCGCCTTCGAACCGTACCTGAGCACGGGTGAGAAGGTCATCGAAGCCCGCAAGCACTTCTATCGCATCAATCCCAAGCTGGCGTTTACCGTGGACGTGGGACAGTTCGATAGATTATGGGAGTCGGCCAACCAGTTGCAGAAGAAAGGCAATACCGACGAAGCGGTGACGACTTTCGAGCGGGCGGAGACGCTCTATCAAGGGAGTTTTCTCGACGGCTGCTACGACGACTGGGCCATTGCAGTGCGCGATGAGTACGAGCGCCGCTACCAGAGCATCTTGTCGATGCTTCTCAACCACTTCGTGACCCTGAAGCGCTATCACGTGGTCCAAGACTATGCCCAGCGCCTGCTCTCGGTGGATCCGTGCTCGCAGGAGGCGCACCTCTATCTGATGCAATCGCACGTGGCGCTGAACCGCCCCGAACAGGCGGTACGGCAGTACGACGTGTGCTGCAAGGTGCTCAAGGACGAGCTCAACCTGTCGCCGTCGGCAGAACTATCGAACCTCTACCTGAAGCTCCGCAGTAACTAGCCCGCCAGCTTGTCGGCCAGGCGTTGGACCTCCGCGGCCGAGTGGAGGGTGACGCTCTTGGTAGGCAGCGACGGGAAGCCCTTCCACATCATCAGGCTGGGCAGTCCGGCCTGCACCCCAGTGCCCGTCAGCTCGTTGGCGGCGGCGCTGTCGAGATCGTGCCAGGTTTCCTCGTTCTTGCGGGCGCCGGGGCGACACAAGGTCACGCCGTGCGACCGTATCGATTGCAGGTTCTGGCGGAGCTGGACCATGTCGTCGTTGAGATGCGTGCCGCTCTCAAAGTTGACGAACTTCTGGAGATCCTGCCAGTTGGCGATGTCGACGGCGCTGGTGCCGCCGCTCTTGCCCGCCGCCGCCACCTTCAGCCCCACGTTGCTGGCGAACATCCAGGGCAGCAGGCCCACTTTTTGCAGGTTGGCGGTGTTGCTCGCCCGCACCGGGGTCGCCACGATCTTGTGGGCATCGAGCAGGGTTTGCAGACCGGCCAACGCTTCCGACTGCTCGGGCGTCATGGTCGTCTTGTCGATCCAGGGGCTGGAGGCCTGCATGAAGTGCTCGATACCCTTGACCTCGGTTCGCTGGCCTGCCTGGTCGATGAGGACGACCGGAGTCTTGACGGCCAGTGCCGCCAGCACTTCCGGCGTATTGGCCTGGACGCCGGACGCTATCTCGAGCCGGACCCCCGCGGTCAGTTGGTCCGCTCGCTCCGCCGCGGCTCGGAAGCCGAGGTCCATCTGCTCGGGGTGGCCGTCGGCCATGGCCAGTAGATTCTTGAGCCCCGGCTCGTCGGCCGTGAGCTGCACTCGACCAACCGCCTGCTTGATACCGATCGGCGCGCCAGTCTGCAGTGCGAGGACGCCGCCCGACCGGCTCTTGATCTCCGACTGCTTGCCCGGATGGTAGAAGACGTAGCCCTTGGCTCGGAGGCCGTCGACCAGCTCGAGCTGGCGGCGCGTCGCCTCGGACAACTGCGCATCCTGACCCAGTTCGATATTGAGGAACTCGTCTCGGAGGGCCGCGCTGGGCAGCGGAGACGTCCCGGATTGGCCCGGCGCCTGCACCTGAAGGTCGGCCGCCGGCGCGGTGATGGCATTCAAGAAGGCGAGCCCCTTCGCATCCAGGGCCCGGCCCTGGGTGCTGAAGTTGAAGCCCTTCGCCACCAGTTGCTGCGCGTGGGCATAGGCCGTTTTCTGGGCAGGATTCATCGGGGCGAGCGTGTCTGGCACGGTCACGTTCTGCTCCAGCGCCTGGAGAGAGTTGATGGGCATCGTCCGCCCGTCACGCTCCACCGCCAGCTTGCCCTGGCTGAAGGCCACCGCGATGGCCGTCTGCCAGGAGAGCGGGTGGCCGTCGCGGGTCACCTGGTAGCCTGCCTGGCGAAGGGCGGGGACGGACCCGACCAGCGTCTTGACGTCGGGCTGCCATTGCGCCGGGTCGATGGCCTGCGTCAGGACTTCGAGGGGGAAGTCCGAGTTGATGGGAATGCGATCGCCGTCTTTCTCGGCGCACAGGTTGCCGCCCTTGAGCAACGCGACCTGGGCCAGCGGCACGTCTTCGTGGCGGTCGTTGACGATGCGGATGCCCGCCTGGGCCAGGGCCTGGCCTGCCTGCAGGCGTCGGGTGATCCCCTCGACTGACCCTATCTGGGCCAGGTCGGCCGACGCCTTGTCGATAGACACCGTCATGGGATGTTTGGCCGCCTGGCCGAGAATTTCGAAAGGCGAGTGGAGCTGTTTGTCGCCCAGGAAGAATTTGAAGCCCTCCTGCTGCAGCACGCTGGTGTTGAGCACGTGCTTGTCGGTGACCGGCGCATCGTCTTGCAGTACGCCGCCGCTCTTGGCAAAATTCTCTTCAATACGCTGGCGGTGGGCCGGGGTGGCGGCCACCCGGTCGAGGAAGTAGTTGAACGCTTCCTTCGACACCGGGACATTCTTGACTTGGAGAGCGTGCGGTTGCAGGTAGGTGTACGAATCGGACGCTGCGGCGGCCACCATGCCCAGCGCCATCTTGAGATTCTCCATGATCTGGTCGGGATCGGTCGTACCTTCGAACAGACGGAACTCGACCGTGCCGCAATACCAGTAGGCGTTGAAGTTGATGCCGTGGTAGCGGACGACGTCCTTGTGGTCGGGCTGGAAGGGCCCATTGGAGTCGACCGGGGGGAGGGCCGGGCGGGGGTGTTGCTGCAGCGCCATCTTGACCTCGGGAATGGCCGTGAAAATGGCATTGCGGAACTGGTTGGGCGTATCGGCATGCAGGAGCGGCGTGGGATCGGCGACCGACGAGCTGAGGGGACGACAATAGTAGTACGGCATCTCGTGCCGCCAGCCGTTGCCCTTGAGCAGACCGCGGTGCTCCGGATAGCCGTTCTGTGAAATGCGGAAGAGCGCGTGCTCCTGTTCGAATTCCATCATGGCGAGGTTGGCCAGGCCGCGTTCGCCCAACGCCCGGGCGTCAACGTGGAAGTGCAGGCCACAATTGCGGGTCGCCTGGCCCCCCAGGCCGACCATCGTCGCCACCGCCTGGCGAATCTGTGCCTCGGCCTGACCGTTCTCGAGCGTCATGGGTGGGCTGACGGCCTCTCCGCCTGTGCCCGAAGACAGGGAAGCGTCCTTCACCAGCTTCCAGGCGTTCAAGTTGTTGACGACGTTCCAGGTGCCCAGCCCCTGGATGGCCGGCGTGGCGGCGTTGGCGTCGAAGCCCTCCAGCTCGATCTCGATGCCGAACGGAATCTTGTTGATGTCGACGGGCTTGAGCTCCGGGCGGGCCGCCACGCGGCTGGCCTCAGCCACCTGCCGAATATCGTGGATGCTCATCTGGTCGGGCACGACCACGGGATGAAAGGCATCGGCGGGCCGACCGCTGTCGCGCCGTTCGCCGAGCCGGGCGCCGTTGGCTACGACAGGTCGGCTCTGGATGGAATTGGGAACCATGAGGGCGCTCCTCCGAACATCTGTATCTGTTTCCAGATTATCACCAGAAGTTGAACGAAATCTGAACATGGGCGGTACCCCTGGTTCAGGTCTTGATCCACCGGGCGGGGTAAGATTGGACTCAAGAGCGGAGGTAGCAAAAGATGCAAGCTTTGAGTCCAGCCAGTCCCCGGCCCGTGCAGTCAGCGGCGCCTGCCCAGCCCACCCCGGAGGTGGCCAGCGCCGACACGCAGCGCAAGCTGGACCCCAACAAGCTTGATTTCCGCCTTCTCTTTGAAGTGAAAGGGCGGGATGCCGCCACCCTGGGCCGAGCCCTCGCCGGCGCCGGCCTGCAGGGCTGGACGGCCACCGCGATCGCGGCCCGGGATTGCAGCCACGAGAAGCTGGGCGATGGCGGTTGGCAGGGGTACGTCCGCATCTGGAGCCCGATCATCTCCATCCAGAACGGCGGTCTGGACGGCGTAGAGAAGGCCCTGTCCACCATCCAGGGGACGGGGGCGGTGCCCGGCAAGACCGGCGCCATGCGCTTCATGTTCCGCCGGGACGCCCTGGACGACAAGGCGACCACCAACCTGATCCGCATGACGGCCGCCAACGAAGACATTCTCTACCGCCTGGGCCAGCATGGCCAGGAGGGCCGCGAGCTGAGCCACAAGGTGGGTTACGCCGCCACCCTCTCGCAGATTGCCCCCCAGAACTACCAGACCTCGGATCAGTGGGCGGCGGCCCTGCGGGCCAAGCTCGGTTTCCGGCAGAACGACGAGGATCCCAAGAACTGGGAGATGCGCTACCTCGACTCCGTCTTCGACGGCCCCGCCGTGGCCAACACGCTCCACCTCATGTGCGGCATGGTGTCGGCGGCGGCCGAGGGCACCACGCAGTGGTCTGGGAGCCATCCAGCCCAGGCCGGGGTCCAGGTTGACCGGCCTCGGTGGAACGCTTTCATGCGAGAGGCGGCGCCGCCCGCCATTCGACCCCAGCTCGAAGATCAGTTCCGCAAGGCGGGCGGCGTGATGCCGGCGGGCCTCACCGATGCAGGGGCCAAAGCCACCGGCCAGCTCTTGTCGCTCGGCTACGCCTGCACCGCCCAGAACGGCACCCGGCTGGGCAGCGCCGACGCCGTTCGTGGGCAGGTCGACGGCAGCGAGAGCGTGGTCGTCACCACCCCGCAGAACATCCAGGCTCGCCTGAGCCCCGAGCAGTTCGGAAACTTCGTAATGGCTGAGTCGGGCAACACAGCCGAGCTGCCCAACGACATCAAGGCGAAGCTCACCGAGCTGCGGGAGGTGCAGGCCCAGGGCATCAGCTTCGGGGACGTCAACGGCACGCCGGTGCTGGTTTCCGACCTGGCCGTCCGGCCCGATGACACGGGCATCGTGGCCAAATCGGCCAGCGGTCAGGTCAGCCTGGGCGACACGAAGTTTGGCCTCAAAGAACTGAAGGCAGCCCTCAATCCAGCGCATGCGTCGCACGCCTCGCTAAAAACCGCCGTCGGCGGCGGCTACCAGATGATGGCAGACGGCGTGCCCGTCACGTGGGGTCCTCAGTTGGCCGCCGGTCTCGTGCGAGGCACGCTGGTGGCCAGCAAGGACGGCATGGAGAAGAAGCTGACGAATGAAGCGGAGCTTGAAACCAACGTGCTCCAGCCCATCTTCGTGGCAGGCATGGCGCCCGAGGCCCAGGCCCAGTGCCAGGCGGCAGAAGCTCTAACCGCCAAGGGGTTCCAGTTCACCGCCGCCAATCAGGCCCTCAAGCCGGGGACGCTGGCCTTTGCCCGCTCCCTCTCCGCCTCTCCTGAAGACCTGAAGGTGCTGGTGCCCGGCGCCCGACAGTACACGCCGCTGGCGACGCCCGCCCTGCTCCGCACGTTCCTCGCTGTCGAAACCGGCGATGATGCCGCCTTGAGCCAGGCGACCCGCCACCAGCTCGACCTGGTGAAAGGCCTCTCGGACAAGGGCTACCAGTTCTCCAACCCGCAAACTGAGTCGCCCATCACCTCTCGCTCGGGCGCCATCCTCTCCCTCCAGACCCCGAGCCACACGCTCTTGGTGCAAGTGCCTGGAGGCGAGCGGCGCATTCCGGTGCAGGAGTCCACGCTGGAAGATCTGACCCAGTTCGAACAGGGCACGCTGCGGGCGCCGCTGGCGGACGCCGTCGACCTGCATTCGAAGCTGCAAGCCGGCACCACCATCCAGATGCAGGATCCCGACAACCAGGACAAGTTCGTGTCGTGCAAGCCCGCCGAGCTGGTGGCCACCCTCTCCCAGAACCGAACGGTCGGGCTCCTGAATTCGGCCCACGGCATGCCGATCGCCGATGCGGACCCCTCGCGGACGATGCTCACGGGTGCGGAGGCCTTCGTGGCGGGGGCCCGTGAACGGATTGCCGGCAGCACCCCCGACGCCGAGCAGCAGGGCGCCATGCAGGGCTTCCAGGAACTGATCGCAGCGGGCGCCACCGCCAAGGTCGACGCCACCGGCCGGGCCATCGCCCAGAGCAGCCTGGTGCCGTGGCTCCTCCACGACAACGCCGGGTTCAAAGTGAAGTCGGCGCCCGGTAGCGTAGGTTCGGTGCACGTCAGCAACTGGACCGAGCTGCACAAACTGGTCGACGTTGAAGCAGAGCGGACCAGCGAGGCCAACCAGGCTACCGTGGCCGACGCCCGGCTCGTCTCCAACCTCCGCAAGAACGACGTCAAGTTCTACACCGTCAAGGCCGACAAGAAGGCGGCCCCGCTGGGCCTGAAGTCGGCGGTGCTGGACCAGATGAAGCACGACGGCGTGCAGGTGCGGGTGCCCGGCCTGGGTGTGTGGTGGGGCTGGCATCCCAGCAAGAAGTTCACCATCCACACCAGCGAAGAGCTGCAAAAGCTGAGCGACAAGTTCCAGGCCCCCGTGCAGACGCTGTTCGCATGATCATGGTCTCGGCGTGGTGTCAAAGTTAACATTGTTCAGATTCTGTTCAGAGTGTGGTGATAAAGTAGGCGTATGTCTACCATCGCCGTGGGTCCCCAGGTCGCCGCACCGATACAACGCCCGAACGGCGTAGCGGCGGCGGATGCGCCTGAGGCGGTCACGACTCGCAAGTCGTTGGACGTCAGCAAGCTGCCCTTCAAGATCACCATGGAGGTCAAGTCGTCCGATGCCGCCGCCCTCAACCGGGTCCTCGCCGGCACGGGCTGGTCGGCGGCGCCCGCCCCGTCGGATTGCAGCCACAACAGCGAAGGCTGCTGGAACTCCGGCTACTGTCGCGTTGACAGCCCGTCGTTGACCCTCGCCGACGGCGGCCTGGCAGCCGTCACCACCACCCTGGACAAGCTGGGGAAAGTGTTCAAGACGCCGGGCAATACGGCGGCCATGCGGTTCGTGCTGCCGGACTCTGCTCTTGACGACGAGGGCGTGACTCACCTGGTCAACATGCACCTGGCCAACGAATCCATCATCTACCGCCTGGGCAACAGCGGCGGCCCCGGCCGCGCCATGCGAGACAAGATGCAGTGGGCCTGCCCGTTCTCCACCAAGAGCTGCTACATCGCCGAGGAAGGCCACCAGCACTACTACGACAAGGGCGTGTATTGGTACCGCTGGGACGGCATGCGCACCGTGCAGAACAAGCAGTCGGTGGCCGACTGGCGCAAGCAGCTCAGCAACCGCCACTGGGGCATGAACGCCAGCCAGCAGGGGTTCTGGGAGTTTCGATATTTCGATAGCAGCTTCGACGGCCCGGCCGTGGGGGCGAGTCTGCAGATGTTGCTCGGCATGGTGAAGGCCGCCGCCGAAGGTCGCGGCCAGTGGGACCAGGTGCGCCCCTTGCCCACCACCATGGATCAAGAGGTGAGCCGCAAGCAGTGGAATGCTTTCGTCGACACCGTGGCCCCGGAGCACAAGGCCCAGTTGGAGAAGAACTTTATCGGTGCCGGGGGCAAGCTGGAGAAGCAGGCGCTGACCCCAGCCGGACAGACTGCGACGGGCAGCTTGATCGCCCAAGGCTACAAGTTCACGGCCGGCAGCGAAGCGATGACCCTCAAGACGCTCATGCAGCGCCTGGAGAAAAACGAGCCGGTGGGCATCGTCGAACCCGGCTCATCCTCCCCGGTCACCCTCGCCGCCCAACTGGTCGAGCCGTATGTGCTCTTGCAAACGGCCAGCGCCGAAGCCCCCGCCGCGCTACGACAGGACGCCGCACAGGCCGCGGCGGCCCAGATGGCGGGCGTGCGGTTTGCGACCCCCGACCACGTCGGTATCTCGCCGTGCCTGGCTGTGCTGCAGCCCAAGGTGTTGGCGCAAAAGAACGGACGAGAGGTGTGGGTGGGCGATGGCGGCCTGTCCCTCAGCGAACTCGTTGCGGTGGAGCTGGACAAGGGCCTGCCGCAGGACCTTTACAGCATTTTCAATACCCTCAAGACCATCCACGCCGATGGATATCGACCGTTCAATACGACGGAGCTCACCTGGCCCGCCGAGATCGCCAGTGCCTATCGGACAGGCTCTCTTTCGGTGCGCCGGGATGGCCAGTCCGTAGCGGTACCCTCCGTCAAAGCGATGGAAAAAGACGTCCTGGTGCCGCTGGAAGTGGCCCGGCTCTCGCCCGCCGATCGGACGCTGTACGAACGAGCCCAGACCTTGACGACCAAGGGCTTTGCCTTTGGCAAGGAGAAGCCGGGCACGGTGGCGTTCTTGAAGCAATTGACGTCGCCCTCCGCCGACCTGACCGTGCAAATCCCGGGCGCCAAGAATGCTACGCCGGTGCCGACCCGGGCCCTGCTGTCGCTGCTGGTCAATATCGAAACAGGCCACACGGAAGACGTGGACAAGACCTCCCGTCGCCATATTGAACTGATTGATGCCCTGGCGGGCCACGGCTATAAGTTCTTCAACCTGAAGACAGAGGACGAGATCCAGAGCCGGTCGGGCGCCGCACTCACCCTGCAGACGCCCGACCACCACCTCACCATGCGGGCCCCGGGCGGCGAGCGCCGGGTGCCGGTCAACGAAACCGCGCTGAGCAACCTGCTAGCCCTCGAGCAGGGCAAGCGGGACCAGATGCAGCCCGAGCTGCGCCGGGCGGTAGAACTGCACGAAAAGCTGACCCCGGGCACGTGGGTCCAGATGGCCGACATCATGGACAAGACCCAGTTCGTCAACTGCTCGCCCGCCGAGCTGGTGGCCAACCTCGTGGCAGAACGGGAAGTCGGCCTGTTGAACTCGTCTTGCGGCGCTGCCGACAAGAAACCCAACGTCGCCAGGACGGTCAGCGTCGGGGCCGACGCCTTCAACAGAGCCGCCGAGAAGCGGCTGGCCGGGTTGGCCTTGAGCGACGACCAGGAAGCCGCCATGCACGGGCTCTTCGGGCTGGTCGATGCACATCGGATGCAGGCCACGTCGAACACGGGGGCTCGTCCCATGTCGCAGGCCATGATGCCCTGGCTGATGGCAGACCACGTGCCCATCACGGTGTCCGCCAGTAGCGAAACTGAGGCCATCCAATCGTGGGACGACGTGAAAACCCTGGTCGCCAACGAGACGGCTGCCGCGGGCCACGAAGGCGATGCCAACCTGATTGCGCTGCTCAAGCATTCGAACGTGCAATTCTATACAGCCCAGGCCACCAAGACGACGCCCGCCCTGGCGCTGACGACGTCGGTGCGCAAGGCCATGGCTGGAGACGGAGCCGTGGCCCGTGTGCCCAAGCTGATGTTCTGGGGCTCGCCCATCCCGACCAAGAAGGTCGTCGTCAAGACGACCGCCGACCTGGAGAAGCTCAGCCAGAAGCTCAAAGTGTAGGATCAGTCGCAATCGACTCTCGTTAACACGATGACAACCTCGCGGTCCGTCAGAAAGCGTGTCCTGTTCATAGTCCGATGGTAGACTTCGGTGGCGGGGGACACAACCCCCGAGGACAGGGTCCTCTAACAAGCTAGCATGATATCATGATTGCTTGTTAAAGAGGGGGTCGCCGAGGAGGTGCGTGCCATGGGGCAGGTTCTGAGGTTCATCGCCAATCTTGATCCCGCACAGATGCGATCTCTTCGGCAGATCGCGTTCGAAGAGAGGCGCTCCATGGCGAGCTTGCTGCGGACCGCAGTGAACGTCTACCTGGAAAAGCGGACGTTGGACCGGATGCCCGCGAAGTTCGATATGTCGGAGTGGTCGGAACACGAATGCATTCTGTATGAAGCCCTGGGCTCGAGCTCGGCCACCATCGACGACTGGGGAGCCCGCTGCCTTCGGCAGCTAACCCCCGCCCAGATTCTGACCGCCGCCGTAAACCTGGAATGCCGCGGCGCCGTCACCATGCTGCCCAGGAATCGTCACTATGTGCAGACCCGGGTCAGTGACCTACCTATCGTGCCGGGGCCACCACCCTCACCGTCGACAGTTCGCCCAGGTTGATGGTGGTCCAGATGCCATTGCCAAAATTGACGTTCGCCGCCTTGCCTCCGCCCGTTCCATCGACGATGCGGAAGACCTGGCCTATCAGACCCCGAGTCGCTGGCACGTCGGGACGGTTGCTCACGCTATCCAACACGTAGCCACCCACCACGATGGGGTTGGTCGCGCGCTTCCACACACAGTGGTTCTGCGCCAGAAAGGCCTCCACCGTCTGCCGGGGTCCGAGCATCGCCAGGTCGGGCACGACGCTCACGGCCGACAGTTCGCTGAACATGATGCCCACCATGTAGCCGTGCCCGAAGTTGATCTCGGCCCCTGGGTTGCCAGCATTGTCCTGGCCCACTTTGAGCACCTGGCCGATGTTCCCTCGATCCTTGGGTTGATTGGATCGGCCGGCGAGCGTATCGAACACGAACTCGCCCACCACGATCTTGGCCGGCGTCTTCTGAAAGGCCCGATGGTGGGCCTTGAGAAAATCCTCCATGCATTGGTCCGGTTCAACCTGGAAAAAGGGCAGCACTGGCCCGCCGGGCGCCGCACTGCCATCCAGATTGGCTGCGGCTAGCGGCGCCTCGACCTGGATGGCCACGTGATCGCCGTCCACCTGCGCCTTGAGCTTGAACGCCTGGACAAACTCGTGGAGGCTCACCATGTACCGCCCATCATCCGTCTGGTGATCGTCGATCCGCTGACCATTGGCCCACACCTGGTTGCTGTCCGGCACCCGGTTCTCGGCGGCCGGGTCGGCGGGCCCATGAAAAACATACCACCCGCCCAGCACCTGGTCCATGCGATACCCGAGCGCCTTGGTGAGCGGCCCCAGCTCGACAAAAGTCGAGTCTCCACTGCCCTCCACCTGTCCGGTGAACGGCTTGTCGCCGATGGTCAGAACCGTATCGGCCTGCACCGGCCGACACAATAGACATAGGAGAGTCGGAACCATCCAAGCTTTCATGGGCAACGTCCTTCCAGATCGGACTCAGCAGTTTCTTTTCCGTCACGGCCTGCTCCTCCCCGTTCCTGGGTCGCCCCAGGGCGGGTGGATAGCTCCCGAGGCTCTCCCTCACCGTAACCCTCAAGTGCGGCGAGGACTGGCCTGCACCACCCGCAGCCATACCCATGACCAGGCGCGTACGGGATTCGGGCGGGAGCCAGTTTTGAACAGCACGGCGTCGCGCTTTCTGCTGGCGTCCAAGATAAGGGAGAACAACGTGCATTCGAAATCACGCCGCTGGTAGCCAAGATCTTCAGCGAGCACCTTGGCGGTCTGCATGGCCGAGCGGAGCGCTGAATGACTCTGTCCTTCGGCGGCGACCAGATGCGGGACACCGTGGCGAATCAGCTCCAGTATCCGGTATATTCGATAGCGGGCCGTTTCTCGGTCGACAGTCGGCACCTGGTCGGCCGCCAGGGGATGCAAGGTGCGGTGCACCCATGGCCGTGTCGACTCGGCTGCCGCCAGATCCTGATGCGCCTGTTCCTTCAGATCCAACCATTCCAGAGCCGCAGATGGGGGTCTGGCACGGTCATCGACGGCCGCCATTGCTCCCACTGGGGCCAATCTCAAAACGCCTCGCCAGGGGAGCGACATCGGCCAGTCCGGCTCTTGCCTTTCCGCCATCCAAGTGAGATCAAAAACCCATGTCTGGGGTCGCAAACCATCCAGCGGCAGTCCCTGAGCCTCGGCGATGTCGGCGCTCTGCACGTGCAGACGAGAGCCGATATGCCCCTGCACGACGGCCTGGCGCAAGGCGACGGCGGCACCCAGGAGCAGGAGCTCTGCATCGACTCCAGCTTCCAGGCGAAGCTCCGGCAAACCAAAGCGGACCATGCCGCGAGTGGTCAGGCCTGTGGCCGTACGATTGAACGCCAGGTATCGATCGAGCGCCAATCTGTCCATCGGAACCGCGGTGAAAAAGGGGTCGTCGTTCTGTAGAACGCGTCCAGTGGCCAGATCGAG
>DASYBA010000109.1:0-15188 GCA_036501005.1 Candidatus Xenobia bacterium
GCCGCTCTCCGCCGCGCTTGCGAGGAGATCAACCGGAGGCGAGTGCACCAGGGGAAACGCCTCCTGGTCTTCGAGGTGATCGACCCACCGGCGCGGAAGGGCTGATCGCGGCTATCTCGCGGCCGAGGTCCCAGTCAGACATCTTCAAGGTCGCCGGCAGGTTGGCCCACAACTGAAAGCCGCTGTTGCGGTTGCGGGCGTCGCCTTTGGGCATCTCCTGGTGGATGATGCCGCTGCCGGCCCGCATCCACTGCACGTCGCCCGGCCCGATGACGCCGACGTGCCCGAGGCTGTCCTGGTGCTCCACCTCACCTTCCAACAGGTAGGTGATGGTTTCCATGCCCCGATGGGGATGGAACGGAAACCCCGCCCGGTAGTCTTCCGGACGGTCGGACCCGAAATGATCGAGGAGCAGGAACGGGTCCAGGTCCTTCACGCCGTCGTGGCTGAAGGCACGCTTGAGCAACACGCCGGCTCCCTCCATGGTGGGCTTGCTCTTCCAGGAACTGGCAATGGTACGGGCTTTCATTCCGTCACCTCCTATTGTTTTAATATCAAAGTAATATATCCGAGGACGGCCTGGAAAGTTCCCCAACGTCCGATGTGAGCGGTTGGTGAGCAGGCTGCGCTAACCTCCCTGTGAAGGTGTCCCACCTGGCGGGACACGTCAGGCCAAGGTGTCCCATCCTATGGGACAACAAGATGGGAGGCGCAAAAGTGTGGAATGGGTTGGGGCGGTTCATGGCGCGGTATCGAAACGAGCGGAGTCTGACCCAGGCGGATCTGGCGTCGGGGTTGCAGGTCACGCGCCAGATGGTTCTACGCTGGGAGACTACCTGGTCCTGTGGCGAGGTCCCCGCGTCGAGGTGTGGGCGGACCTGGAGGTGGACGGCCGATTCCACGCCCAGACCGCCAATGCCGATGCCCGCCGCGCCTGGGGCCTCGGCCTCCCTCGCCTGAGCTTTACAGCGGACGCCATAGAGAGCAAGGACTTCGTGGCCCAGGTCGCGGCCCGGCTCACGCATCTGGAGAAACGTGAGGACCGGGATCAGGCCAAGCGGCTCACCCGCCTGAGTAAATTTGTCCCACAGGGTGGGACACGTCAGGCCAAGGTGTCCCACCCTGTGGGACAACAAGACTATTGGGCGGCGGCGGGGGACGAGGTCACGATGTAGGGGGCCAGGTCGTTCAGGCTGGAGAGTTGCTCGTAGTCGCCGTTGGGCGGATGGAACACGACCGACTGGCCGTGGTTGAGCAGATTGTAGGCATAGGGGGCCGCGATGCGTTCGCTGGTAGCCTGTCCGCTGGCGTCAGCTCGATACAATCCGGCGCCGGCGTCGTATTGGCCATCGGTCTGCTGCGGATTCGCCATCAGAGAGAGAGCGCCCACCTGGGCCGCAGTCTCGCTGGAGTAGGCGCCCCCGCCGGGCGCTTCCAACTGGCCACAGACGGTGCCCGTCATGGGACTCACGACATAGATGGGCTGCTGCATGAACATGGACGGGTTGGTCATCATGGCCCAGTCTTCACCCATCATGTAGCCGGCCCAGAAAGCGTTGCCGGCATAGAAGCCATACGGATGGTAGAACCAGTCGTCGCCCCAGTGCCCCCGGTTCCACTCATGCACGTTCACATAGCTGTTGTGGTATTCGTTACGCACGATGACGGTCGACCGCATGTCGGGATGGTCGATATGGGCCCGGCTGACGAACCCGCCCCGGGGAATGTCGTAGCTTCGGCCACCGTGTTCGATACGCTGCATGGGCTGCGGGCTGTTCCAGTGCCCAGCCTGGCCGGGGAACGTCTGCCGCCCGCCAGGGAAGTTCTCGCGACCCCCTGGGAAGGTTTGCCGGCCACTGGGAAAGTTCGGGCGAGACGGGGCCTGCGGGTGGCTCTGGCCGCCACGATTCCAGTTGCCCTGGTTGCCGAAACCCTGGTTGCCCCGGTTAAAGCTGCCCTGGTTGCCACGGCCGAAGGTCTGGCCGCCCCCGAAGGTCTGGCGCCCACCAAAGTTGCCACCCCCGGTCTGCCGTCCCCCGCCGAAGTTGCCGCCGAACGACTGATGTCCGCCACCGGCCGGGGCGGCATGCCCCCCGCCGCGTTGGAAGTTGGCGTTGGTGAAGTGGGCTTCCACACTGGCCGCCGAGGTATCGTGTTGTTCGACTTGTACGGTCGGAGCGGGCGCCGGAGTCTCGGCGTGCGCCAGGCCAGCGCCTAGAGGGCCCAGAATGGCTGCGGCCCCCACGACGCCCAGGAGCGCTTTGCGCCACGAACCCGTCGAGGGTGCTGGCGCGGCTTCAGCCGGTGGCGCCTCGGTGGCCGCCACGCGGATGTCGGATACGGCCAGGGGGTCGGCAACCGGTGCGGTTGCCTTGAAGGCAGGTTGGGACACGCGCGTCGACGCGATGGTCTTGATCATGTCAGCACTCCCGATCGGCGCCTCTTGGCGAGGACGCTATTTCTATGCTGATATGTTAACACGCCCGTTCGTTAACAATGCTGCCAAGATGTAACTCGTGTGTTAACGTCGCAGGGTGCTTGGCGAGCAAAAAGACCTGGGCTAATACCCAGGTCAGTCAGCCGCGGCTGGCGTCTAGGCGAAGAAGGTCTTGCGAAGCAGGCCCACACCCAGGAACGACCCCAGGAGGAGGCCCAGCGGCGGTTCTGGTGCGCTCGACAGGGGACTGTCGAACGTCACACTGAACGCGGCCTGATCTGATACCAGGGCGGTGTCCCAGGGACTACTAAAGGCAGCACTCCGGCAACAGCAGTTGCTGAACACGAACCCGTGCGTACAGCCACCGGTGCCAGGTTCAAAACCCCAGGCATTGGTAGTGGCGGTCTGGCATATGCCGGTCGCTGTGTAGAATACGACCATCTCACTGCCCGGGGTCACCGGCTGGCACCCCAGGCTTTCCGTCACCTCTTGAAACGAGGTACTGCCAGAAGTGGTCGCGACTGGACCAAAGGTAAAACAGACCGGATGAAGGTTTGTTGCACACCACTTGCCCACGCCCGCCTGAAACTGCTGCGGCCCGCCGCTCCCGTTGCGAATGAAGAAGGACACGCTTGAGGCTTTGCACACCCCGCATGGTACGGGCAAGATCTCTCCGTAGGTCTCGGTAGTACAGGTTCCCCAGGCGCAGACAGGAGTTGTGCCGTCCCAGGCTCCCAGGTTGCACACCGTGAGCGGCACAGCCTGAGCCGGGCTAGCCGACACCACCAGCATGCCTACCCCCACCAGTGTCGCCAGTAATGCTCGGGTCAGCCGCATGTCAGAGTCCTCCATACAATCTCGTAGAATAATATTCCTCACGAACCCTTTGAGGCCCTGTCAAGGCTGTTCACTGGACAGGCCGTCGACGGGGTCATAGAGAAGCCCGCCCCATGAAGATCGGCGACCTGGAAGTCCACATCCTCTCCGACGGGCGCTTCCGCCTGGACGGCGGGTCCATGTACGGTGCGGTGCCCCGCCCCCGCTGGGAGCCCTTCTCCCCCACCGACGAGCGGCACCGCATCCAGATGGACCTGCTGTGTACCCTCATCAAGACCCCGACCGCCCGGGTGCTGATCGATACGGGCATCGGGCCCGACGTGACCGACCAGTACCGCGACGTGTTGGCCCTGGAGCGGAGCCGTTCCATCGTCGACCAACTGGCCGATTGGGGCGTCGCACCCGACGAGGTCACCCACGTCGTCTTGACCCACCTCCACTTCGACCACGTCGGCGGCAGCGGTCTCTTTCCCAAAGCCCGCTACGTCATCCAGAAAAAAGAATGGGACGCCGCCCACTCCGACCATCCCAAGGCCAGGGCAGGCTACCCCCGCAAGCCTCTCGAGCCCCTCCACCACGCGCCTCGCCTGGACCTGGTCGACGGCGAGAAGGAAATCGTGCCCCACGTGCGGGTCCTCCCCACCGGCGGCCATACCTGGGGCCACCAGGTCGTGCTGGCCGAGTCCTCCGACGGCGGCATCCTGTGCTGGGGCGACCTCTTGCCGCTCGTCCCCTATGTCCGTCCCCTGTGGGTGTGTGGCTACGACGTCGACCCGGAGGGCAGCGTGACCCAGAAGCTCCGCCTGGCCCGCCTGGCCGCCGAACGGGAATGGCGCGTGGTGACCTCGCACGACCCCAACCTGAAAATCGGTGTCATTCGAGCCGAAGCCAAGCCTGGCGCGTTCAGAATGGAGGCGGTCTAGACCGGCTGACTGGATTCCGGCAGGGGGGCAAACAGCTCAGCCAGGGAAATCGCCAGACCCGGAAGCAACGCATCCTGTAGCACGTCGTTTCGTCCGACGAATACCGGCGGGTGTCCGAGTCGGTGCACACTGACCTTGCGGGCCTTCGGATCGACCACCCAGACCAGGTTAACGCCAGCGCCCAGGTAGGTCAAGACTTTCTCCTCTACCTCTGAAAAGCTGTCGTCCGGAGAGACGATCTCCACAACCAGGGTCGGAGGCACCCGCACGGGACCGGCCGGCAGAACCGGCAACTGCTCCGGGCTGAACCAGGCGACGTCGGGAAGCAGCGTATGGGTCTCGCCGCCGGACACCAGAATACAACGCTGCTCCGTGAGGACGAAGCCCTGCGGGTAGTCCCGCCAGTTGGCCAGCCGCTTCGCCAGTTGCGACTGCAGGTAGCTGTGGGCGGCATTGGGCATGGCCTTCTGGCGGACCTCTCCATGGATGTACTCGAGGTACGGCTTCTTCTCGGGCCACGCCAGGAACTCGTCCAGGGTCGGTTGCTGCCGCAGACTCATAAGGCAGGCTTCGGCAGGGCCACGATCTGCTCCTGGACTGCAACGCAGGTGTCCCGGGGCAGGACGGGTAACTCGAAAGAGTGCAGGTCATTCACTTTCTCTTCCGCCTCAAGGAAGACCCCAAGGACAACGCCCGAGCCCTCCAGGATCTGCTCAAGTCCCTGCGCTCCCCGGCCCTCCCCGACGTCTACATCGGCCTCCTGCAGGCTTCCTACCCGTCGACCGACCAGTCCGGCATCACCGTGCGGGGCAGCTCCGAAGGCATGGGCCTGGCCGCCGACCGAGTGCGGCACACCCTGCTGCAAGAGGAGATCGCCTTCAAGGAGGAGCAGGGCACCGACACCGCGCTGTCCGTCCCCTACCCGCAACCGGAGGGCACCCGAGAGCCTCCCCGGCCCGTCGAGGGCTTCCAGCACGTCTATCGAGAAGGGGTCTACGGCTTCGCCCACATCGCCCCGGAGGCCACCCCGCAGGACCGCGCCCGCTGGACCCGGCAGACCGCCCTGCAAAGCGGCATCCGCTTCTTCCACCTGGGGCTCTATGAAGACGCCGAACGCCAGTTGCTGCAGGTCACGGTCAACGGCGAACCGTCCGCCGAGGCCTGGCACTTCCTGGGACTGGTGCGGGAGCAACTGGGCAAGATCGACGAGGCCGCGCAGGCCCTCCGTCGCGCCATCGAGCTGGACCATCATGGGGCCGCCTCCCACTTCTACCTGGCCAATATCGAACAGAAGCGGGGCCAGCTCGACCTCGCCGTCGACGCCTACAAGAAGGCCATCGAGCAGGACCCGGAAGTGCCCGTCATCTACAACAACCTGGGCTGGGTCTTCTACCAGAAAGGCGACCACGAAGCCGCCCTGCGAGCTTTCGAAGAAGCCATCGACCTGGACCCGGAGCTGCCTTTCGCCCACAACGGCCTGGCCTGCGTGTACCAGGACATGGGCGACCTCTCGGAAGCCGTAGACGAGTTCAAGGAGGCTATCGAACACTTCCCCGGCTACGCTGCCGCCCATCTCAAGCTGGGCTGGACCTATCTCCTGACCGGCGACATCGCGTCGGCTATCGAATCGCTCAAGACGGCCACCCAGACCGCCGACGACTCGCAGTATTCCGTCAGTGCCTGGTACTCTCTCGGTCACGCCTACCTGTCGCAGAACCTGCTGGGGCCGGCGCTCGACGCCTTCGAAGAAGTGCTCAAGCAAGACCCCGACTTCGTCGAGGCCCGGTTCCACGCGGCGGAGGCCCTGGTGCGCCTGGGCCGGTTCGAAGCCGCCATTCCCCGCCTGCTCGACTATAACGAAAAGTCCAGCGAGAACCGCCCCGACGCCTACAAGCTGCTGGCCACCGCCTACTTCCACATCGGCCGTTATCGCGACGCCGCCTCGGCCGCCCGTCTGGCTCTCAAGCTGGAGCCGAGCGATACGGAGGTGCAGGAACTGCTGGGCAATATCGCCACGGTTCGCAACCGGTGGAAGGAAGCCGAACGCATCTTCCGTCGCGTGCTGGAGCAGAATCCGGCCAGCGCCTTCAGCCACTTCCAGTTGGGCTGGATCTTCGAGAACACCGAGCGCGTACCGCAAGCGGTGGAGGAGTACAAGAAGTCCATCCAGATCGACCCCGAGGCCACCGAAGCCTACAACAACCTGGGCTGGCTCTACACCGAACAGGGCAAGAAGGAAGAAGCCCTCGTCATCTTCGAGAAGGCCATCGAGCTCAACCCGCGAGACGTCGACCTGATCAACAACCTCGGGTGGACCCACTCCATCATGGGCAACTATCGAGAAGCGCTGGAGCAGTACCAGAAAGGGCTGGCCCTCAACCCCAGCTCCAGTCTCCTGCACACCAACCTGGGCACCATCTACTACAAGATGGGTCGATACGACGAGGCTCGCCAGGCGCTGTCCCGGGCACTGGAACTGCGGCAGGCCGACCCCTCCGATACGTCGGTCGCCCACTATTACCTCGGCCTCATGGCCCAGAGGAATGGCAAAAGAGAAGACGCCATCAAGCATTTCGAACAGGCCACCCGCCTCGATCCGGAGTATCCGGAGCCGTGGTACCCGCTGGCCCAGTGCTGGATGGAGCAGAACCACCCGCGCAAGGCGTTCAGCGCCGCCCAGCAATATCTGTCCCTCAGTCCGAACGGAGAATTCGTCCGCTCGGCCGAGGCCATGGTCGAACGTATCCGTGCGAAGAGAAAGGGAACCGAATGAAGACAGACGTCAGTACACAAGATGTCCTCGAGCTTACCGTCCAGCATACCTACGCCACCTGGCGCCGCCAGAAGGGGTGGAAGCCCATGCACGTGGTGGATGCCGAGGGGTGCTGGTTCACCGATGCCAGCGGCAAGCGCTACCTCGACATGAACTCGCAGCTCATGTGTTCGAATCTGGGGCACAAGAACCAGGCCCTCATCGACGCCATCGTCAAGCAGGCCCAGACGCTGGCCTACATCGCCCCCAGCTACGCCACTGACGTGCGAGCGGAGCTGACCCGGCTGCTCTTGGAAGTCTTTCCCAAAGGCCTCAACAAGTTCTTTTTCGCCACCTCCGGCACCGAGGCCAACGAGTGCGCCATCAAGATGGCCCGCCTCTTCACCGGCAAGCACAAGATCATCTCCCGGTATCGATCATACCACGGCTCCACCGCCGGTCCGGTGGCGGCCACCGGAGACTGGCGCCGCTGGCCCATCGAACCGGCCGGCAAGATCGACGGAGTCGTCTTCGCCCCCGACATGTTCTGCTACAAGTGCCCGCTGCATCACACCTACCCCGGCTGCGGCGTGGCCTGTGTCGAATACATCGACTACATGATCGAACGGGAAGGCAATGTGGCCGCCGTCATCGTGGAGCCCATCGTGGGGACGAACGGCGTGCTGGTCCCGGTCGACGAATACATGCCTCGCCTGCGGGAGATCACCCGAAAACACGGCGCTCTCTTGATCGCCGACGAGGTCATGACCGGCTGGGGGCGCACGGGCGAGTGGTTCGCCGTCAACCATTGGAAGGTGCTGCCGGACATCCTCACCACCGCCAAGGGCGTCACCTCGGCCTACGTGCCCCTGGGCGTCACCGCCACCAGTGAGGAGATCACCCGCTTCTTCGACGACAACCTGTTCCCCCACGGCCACACCTACGAGGCCCATCCCCTGACGCTGGCGCCCGCGGTGGCCGCCATCCACGAGTACCGGCGGCTGAACCTTATCGAGCGGAGCCGCACCCTGGGGGCCACCCTGGGCAACAAGCTGAAGGCCATGATGGAGCGCCATCCATCGGTCGGCGAGGTGCGGGGCAAGGGCCTCTTCTGGGCCCTGGAGCTGGTCAAGAACCGCAAGACCCGACAGGCGTTCAATACGGTGCAGGACAAGTACGAGGGCAAGGCCATGGAGGTCGACAAGGTCACGGCCGCCATGCTGGCCCAAGGCGTGTTCGCCATGTCGTGGGTGAGCCACATCATCCTGGCGCCCCCGCTCATCATTTCGGAGGAAGAGCTCGAGACCGGCCTCGCCGCCTTGGACAAGGCCCTCGAGATCACCGACGCCTTGACCGTCTAGCGACTGCCGACCAGGGCCCGGGGCTGTTCGTCCCGGGCCCCGGCCAGGAAGAGGGTGACAACGTCTCGGGTGCGCGGGTCCAGGCGGATCCACTGCAGACCGGCCTCATAACCGCCCCCGCGTTGAACGCCCAGCCAGCGCACCTCGCCCTCGATGAGCAGGTCGGGCAGCACCAGGTCGTCCAGGTAGAGGGTGAGGGTGATGACTGACTCGAGCTGCAGCGGCTGGGGCGTCCACACCCGAATACCGTCGACGGAGAGGTCCAGGACGTGGCCGCCCATGCCCTGGAAGGGAGCGTCGTGCACCGCCAGTCCGATAGTCACGCGCACCCTCTCGACCCGGCGGCGCTGGCCGTCGTGGTGTCGAATGTCGGGCCGTAGCGAATCCCACAGGGCTCGCAAGAGCCATGCGGGCGGGTTACGAAGCTGCGCCACGCATGACATGGTGCCACCCTCGGCCCGCCCTTTCACCAGTTGGATGGGCACGATGACGGCCTGGCGATGGTAGGGCACTTCGAACCACAGTTCCTTGGGCAGCCGGTCGCCATGGGTCTGCGGCATGTCGAATGACAGCATGTGGTGGGCCAGTCCGGTGACGTGGATGGCACGCTTCTGGCGTCCGACGTCCATCCACCACGCGCTCACGGCCGGGAGATGAGGCTGCTCGGGCATGATCTCGAGCGACGCCCGGGGACGAGCCAGCTCACATTGATGATCGATCCACGTCCGAACCTCCATGACGTCGATGTCGCGCGCTTCCCAGCGCAGTGCGAGCATGTGGGCGACGCCGTCCGAGAGCCATGCGGGCACGTCGGGATTCAGGCCAGAGGGGGGCTGGAACTCTTCTTCGACCAGACGGCAGCGCGCATCCGGGGGTACCTGCCCGGTCAGCAGGTGGTACAGGGTCGCCCCCAGGGCGTAGATGTCGGAACGGGTATCGGGCATCACCCCCACGTCCAGCAATTGTTCGATAGGCGCATACCCGCCCGTGCCCAGGGGCGTGAACTCGGCCCCCCCGCTCCCCAGGCGGTGGGAGATGCCGAAGTCGATGAGTCGCAGATGGCCGTCGTTCGCATCGACCATGATATTGGCCGGCTTGAGATCCCGGAAAATGACCGGTGGATTGGAGCGGTGCAGATAACTCAGCACGGTACAGAGCTGGCGCGCATATTCCAGCACGGTCTCGACGGGAAGTCCGTGCGGATGGCGGTCGAGCACACGCTCCAGATTCTCCCCGCCGACCAGGTCCATCGCCAGGTAAAGTCGGCCACGCTCCTCAAAGCAGTCGTGCAGCCCCACCAGGTTGGGATGCGACAGCCGGGCCACGGTCTCGGCCTCGCTCAGGAAGTTCACGATGGCGTCAGTGCGGTATTCCTCGGGCACGAGCTCCAGGTTGATTTCCTTGATGGCCAGCGGCAGCCCGCCCAGCAGGCTCTGGTGGGCACGATAGACCCGCCCCATGCCGCCAGCCCCCAGCAGCTCCTCAATGACGTAGCGAGATTGCAGAACATCGCCTGGCTCCAGCATGTCGTCCCCCTGCGGCCCATAGGCTGTACTCGGATGGTACCCATCTAGAAGCCAAACCAGTCCATTCAGTTGCTGTCTGGGGTATCGACCGGAAAAACGTTGCTCTCAAAGCTTCCCATCGACTGGCCTTGCCACTGCACCGTGGCGCCCAGGCGGGCCTGATAGGGTGAGAAATTACTGGCGATGCGCACCCAGGCGGTAGCGACTCCGTCCAGGCCAGTGGTGGCGTGGATGGCGTCGACCGGGGTGCCCGAGCCGTCCTTGAGGACGGCCTTGCCGACAAAGGTCAGGAACAACATGACGTGCACCGGCTTGGGGTCGCCGGAGCTGAGATAAAACGCGACGTCCGCTCCGGGCAAGGGTCTTTCGTTGCCGTCGAGAATCTTGACGGAGACCTGGAAGGCGCCGTCGTCCATCTGGCTGGGAATGGTCACGAACTGCATGCTGGCAGGGTGGGTCGGCACCCGCACCATGGCCAGATCCTGAGTCTGCGACGACCCTTTGTGCCGTACGGTCACCACCACGCGGCTCCCGACCGGGCCTTTCAGCACGGCACCCAGGGCGGCATCGTCCATGCCCGCGGTCGGCTTGCCGTCCACCTCGACCAGAACGTCCCCGGCTTGCGCGCCGGCCGTCGCGGCGGGCAGGCCGGGCACCGTCGCGGACACCACGAACTGTCCCTTCTCGGCAACCAGGTCGACGCCGATGCCCCCTGACTCGGGATACGTCGCCGCGCTCAGCGTCATGGGGGCGCTGACGCCGCTTTCGCTCTGGTTGCCCTCAACGGCCACGGCCGTGAGCCGGAAGGTGCCGCTGCCGCTCAGCAGGACGCCAGGGAAATCGGCGGTCCCGCCCACCAACGCCGCCTGGACGGTCCCGCCCAGGGTGACGCTGCCGGGGGGATCCGCCAGCACCGACAACGTGACCGTGCCGGTCGTTTCGCCGTTCACGCGAACCTGCACCGGGAAAGCTTGCTGGGCCGTCACGGCGTTCGGAACCTGGATAGCTACGGGGGTATCGGCCCGCCCCCCTGTACTCAGCGCCGCTCCCAGGGCCAGGATCAGAATAAGTCTGTGCATGGCCCCATTATAGATCGGCCCGGGGACGTGATCGGTATCCGCTCGGTCATGAACCCGTCGCCGACCGGCTAATGATGGGCCAGTTGACGGACCACCGGCTTGAGCGTCTCGCCGTCGACCTCCATCACGATGGTATCCCCCTCGTGGATGTCCCCTTTCAACAGCGCCACCGACAGCGGGTTCTGCACGAATCGCTGCATGGCCCGCTTCAGAGGACGGGCGCCGTAGACGGGGTCGAAGCCTTCCCGGGCCAGGAACTCCCGGGCCGGGGGGCTGAGCTCCACCGTGATTTTGCGCTCGTTGAGGCGCTTTTGCAAAAGCTCCAGCTGCAGGTTCACGATGCGGTCGATATGCTTCTGGTCGAGATTGTTGAAGATGATCATCTCGTCCAGGCGGTTGAGGAACTCCGGCCGGAAGGTCTCTCGCAGCGCCTCCATGACCCGCTGTCGCATGGCCTTCTGATCCCGAATCTCCTGGATCCATTGGCTGCCGACGTTCGACGTCAGCACGATGATGGTGTTCTTGAAGTCGACCGTGCGGCCCTGGCCGTCAGTCAGTCGGCCGTCGTCCAGTACTTGCAGAAGGACGTTGAACACGTCTGAGTGCGCCTTCTCGATCTCGTCGAGCAGCACGACACAATAGGGCCGTCGGCGCACCGCCTCGGTCAACTGGCCGCCTTCATCGTATCCGACATAGCCCGGAGGGGCGCCGATGAGGCGGGCCACCGTGTGCCGTTCCTGATACTCGCTCATGTCGATGCGGATCATGGCTTTTTCGTCGTCGAAGAGGAACTCCGACAACGCCCGAGCCAGCTCCGTCTTGCCCACGCCCGTCGGCCCCAGGAACAGGAACGACCCTAGCGGACGGTTCGGATCCGATAGGCCGGACCGGGCCCGGCGCACGGCACTGGCCACTGCGGCCAGCGCTTCTTCCTGACCGACGACCCGCTGTTGCAGACGGTCCTCCATGTTGAGGAGCTTGGACATCTCCCCTTCCATCAGGCGGGTGGCCGGAATGCCCGTCCAGCGGGCCACCACCAGGGCGATGTCGTCCTGGTCGACCTCTTCTTTCAAGAACGCACTGTCCTTCTGGATCTCGGCCAGGCGCTGGTTCTCTTCTTCGATCTTGCGATTGAGCTCGGGCACCAGGCCGTACCGAATCTCGGCCACCTTGCCCAGATCGCCGGCCCGCTCGTAGCGCTGCTCGTCGGTCTTGGCGGCCTCGAGCTGCTCCTTCGATTGTCGAATGCGGGTGATGATGTCCTTCTCCGACTGCCAGCGGGTCTTCATCGCCTGCATCTGCTCCTGCAGCACGGAGAGATCCTGTTTGAGCCGGGTCAGCCGCTCCTGCGAGGCCTTGTCCTTCTCTTTTTCCAGCACCTGCCGCTCGATCTCAAGCTGCATGATGCGGCGCTGCACCTCGTCGATGGCCGTCGGCATGGAGTCGATTTCGATCCGCAGGCGCGACGCGGCCTCGTCCACCAGGTCGATGGCCTTGTCGGGCAGGAAGCGATCGCTGATGTAGCGGTTGGACAGCACGGCGGCGGCCACCAGCGCGGTGTCCTTGATGCGCACGCCGTGGTGCACCTCGTACTTCTCCTTCAGGCCGCGGAGAATGGCGATGGTGTCTTCCACCGTCGGCTCCTTGACCAGGACGGGCTGGAAGCGGCGTTCCAGGGCGGCGTCCTTCTCGATATGCTTCCGATACTCGTCCAGGGTGGTGGCACCGACGCAGCGCAGTTCGCCCCGCGCCAGGGCCGGCTTGAGCATGTTGGCGGCGTCGACGGCGCCTTCGGCCGCCCCAGCGCCCACCAGGGTGTGCAACTCGTCGATGAAGAGGATGACCTTGCCCTGCTGCCGCTCGATCTCCTTGAGCACGGCCCGCAGGCGGTCTTCGAATTCACCCCGGAACTTGGCCCCGGCCAGGAGCGCCCCCAGGTCGAGGGCGATGAGGTCCTTGTGCTTGAGGCCTTCGGGCACGTCCCCGGTGGTGATGCGTTGAGCGAGGCCCTCGACGATGGCCGTCTTGCCGACGCCCGGCTCGCCGATGAGTACCGGGTTGTTCTTGGTGCGGCGAGAGAGCACTTGAATGACGCGTCGAATCTCGTCGTCCCGGCCGATGACGGGGTCCAGCTTGCCGCGGCGGGCCAGGTCGGTCAGGTTCTTGCCATACTTGGTCAGCGCCTCGTATTTGACTTCTGGGTTGGGATCGGCGACTCGCTGGCCGCCCCGCACCTCCGCCAGCACCTTGAGGATGGCCTCGGACGTGACGCCGACCTGCTTGAGCAGACGGCCCGCCGGGGTGTCCTGGTCGTGGACGATGGCGATGAGCACGTGCTCGGTGGAGAGAAAGTCGTCCTTGAGCCGCTCCGCCTCTTTCCAGGCTCGGTCCAGGAGGGACGACAGCTTGGGCGCGATGTAGAGCTGCCCCGCCTGGGCGCCGTACACCTGGGGGTACTTCTTGATTTCGGCCTGCAGCTTGTCCTTGAGGAACGTCAGGTTCACGCCGATGCGCTGCAGCACGGGCACGACCACGCCGTCTTCCTGCTCCAGCAACGCCATGAGCAGGTGCTCGGTCTGCATCTCCTGCTGGCGGTTCTTTTCGACGATGCCCTGGGCCGACTGCAGGGCCTCCTGGGTCTTGTGGGTCATTTTCTCTGGTCTAATCAAGGCTGAGACTCCTTCAGCTATTTGAGTCCATTCTAATCCTACCACAGTTAGAACTTCAGATGCCGCCTGTTAGATTTTCGTTGCAGGGCTCCGGCCGGGGACGGGAAAGTGGACGGTATGAAGCGAGGGACCTTGGCAACACTGGTCTTGTGGGCGGTGGCCGCGGTTGGGGCACCCCACGCGGTGACTCGCGCCTGGGTGTCGAAGCCCGCACCCCACGTGACGTTCAGCAGCCAGTACCCCCAGATTTCCGGGGCACTGCCCGCCGTGAACCAGCGCCTCAAGGCCGTCGCGATGCCCGAGGCCGAGGAGATCAAGGACGCGGTCTCCGACCAAGATGCTCAGTCGTTCGACGAAAGTGTCGAGTGTCGAGTCGGATTGTTGACCGACCGCTGCATCAGCGTCGAATACTCGGGCCTGGGAGTGCGGACGCCTTCGGCCCATCCCGAGAAGATTTATCGATCGGTCACCCTGGATCTTCGCACGGGGCGAGACATCACGCTCGCCGGCCTGTTCCGCCCCGCCACCGACTACCAGAACCGCATCAAGAACCTTGCCTTGCAGCAGCTTGGCTCCCAGCTTAAAGGCGTCGGCCAGGAAGCGCTGGACGCCGAGGCCTTCACCGACGGCATCCACTTCTATTTGAAACCGCACCGCCTGGTCATATTCAATATCTACAACGCCTTCGCCATGCAGGACCTGACGACGTCCATCGACAGCGCCCTGCTGCACGACATGCTGCGCCCCGGCGGCCCGCTGGAGTGATTTCGACGAAACGTTAACATTTCTCGGGAGACTTCCGCCGCTGGGATGTGACAGCATGGCGCGGCAAAGATATAGATTTGAGGGATTGCGCTAATGGCTATTGACGCGGCTTCCAAGCCTCTGACCACCACCCGGTTGGCCATGCTGCCGACCCACGACCCCATGGTGGGTCGCATGGTGGGGTCCATATTCCAATACCAGGGACCCAAGGCGGTCCTGAAAGGCAAGATCGACGGGACCGACGCTATCGACCTGACGTATGCCAAGGCCGCCGACGGCACGGTCACCTGCGACGGCTTCTTCGGCGACGTGGAAATCCACGACCATCTCGCCGGCAAGGCCGCCGAGGGGGGCGCTGGAGGCAGCAGCCTGTTTGGCCTGGCGGGAACGACCGCGAAAACCCAGGCTGCGACTCAGTGGGGCACGGTCAACGGCCAGACCGAGACGATGGACTTCACGGTCGAACGGAGCACGGTGGAGGTGCCCATCACCGACGACCTCCGGGCTCGGGGCGTTTCCGACATGACCATGAGCTCCCAGGTTCTGAGTAGTCCCAGCTTCGGAGGGGCCCAGGTCAAGACGTACCTCGTGCCCGGGCACACCCTTGTCGAATCTCCGGCCCTCCAGGCGCAGGACACGCTGGTGGTGAAGGGTCACAGTGCCGGGGCCGCGTTCGTCCGCAACCTCCAATGGAACATGACCACCTGGAGCAAGAATTGGAACGACCAGGAAGGCTGGGGCCATACTCAGCTTCTGCAGGTCGAAGACGCCCAGGAGTCGGACGACTACCAGGCGGGCACGGAAAAAACCTATACGGACAAGCCCCTGGAGTGGCACAT
>DASYBA010000110.1:0-7509 GCA_036501005.1 Candidatus Xenobia bacterium
CCCTTCCACTTCCGTTCTTGTTTTGTGTTCCCATACCTCAGCAAGGAGGGGGGCGACGCCTGGCACGTGATCCTCGTGCCGCTCACCCGAGGCGGGATCCCGGTGGGATACATCCAGGCGGCAGCCCCATGGCAACCCTCCCTGGACCTGCTGGAAGCCTTCGCCGGCTATCTGGTCCTGGGCACCGTGCTGGCCTCCGGGCTGGGCATCCTGGTCGCGTTCTGGCTCGCGAACCTGCTGACCGATCCCCTGCGAAGGCTGGCCCGGGTCACGCGTCAGGTGGCGGACGGCAACCTCTCGGCCCGCACCGAGCTGGGGTCCGGCGGCAACGAGATCTATGCCGTGGCGCATGACTTCGACCAGATGGTGGCGCAGGTAGAGGACGCGTTCGCGACCCAGAAGCGTTTTGTGGCCGACGCATCGCACGAACTCAAAACGCCGCTCACGGCTATCGGAGGCATGGCCGAACTCCTCCGCCTGGGCATGGACCAGGGTCAAGAAGACAAGCGTCAGCGGGCGCTGCAGACCATCGAGACGCAGGTGGCCCGCATGAACCGGATGGTTGGCGACCTGCTCACGCTATCATCAGCCGAGCAGCAGAGTGACGTCGCCCGGGAAAGCGTCGTGCTGCAGAGCATCCTGGAGGAGGCCCAGAAGCATGCGGCCCTGCTGGGCGCTGAGCATGAATTCAGCGCCCGCCTGGGCGATGACCGGGCGACGGTGCATGGCAACTACGACCGCCTGCTGCGGGTGCTGAACAACCTGTTGGACAACGCCTTCAAATACACGCCGCCGGGCGGGCAGGTGACCCTCAGCAGTCGGCGGGAGGGGTCGCAGGTCGTCATCGCCGTGCAGGACAACGGCGTCGGCATTGCCCCGGAAGACCTGCCCCACGTTTTCGAACGGTTCTACCGGGCCGATCCGTCGCGGACCCGCAAGACGGGGGGCACGGGTCTGGGGCTGTCCATCGTGTCGGCCATCGTGGAGGCCCATCGGGGCACCGTGCGCATCAGCAGTACCCCCGGCCAGGGGACCACCGTAGAAGTGCGTTTGCCGCTGGTTCTTTAGCCAGCCTTCATATTCCGCGCGGGAGGTCTTCATCTCGGCACGATAGGATACGTCTTGAGGAGATCAGCGGCACCATGTGGGAGTGGGGCGCCGCTAGTCTCCCCAGTTTTCTCCCGTGTGTGTTGAGTTGGATCCACCTCCCAGGTGAACGGAACAACGACCCGAGGCTGACGCCTCGGGCTTTTTTTTGGGGCCCATGGAAGCCGCCAGGAAACCGCAGGCCGAGCGACAATCCCCTGCACCTGATGACAACCCCCAAGACACGTGTGTTGGTCGTCGACGACGAAGAGTCCATCCTCGAGTTCGTCACCATGGGGCTCAACTACGAGGGATTCGAGACCATGACCGCGACCGGCGGCAGCGACGCGTTGGAATTGTTTCGCACCCAGGCGCCCGACCTCGTCGTCCTGGACTGGATGCTGCCCGACAAGGACGGCATCACCGTCTGCAAGGACCTGCGAGCGATCAGCAACGTGCCCATCATCATGCTGACGGCCAAGGGAGAGCTCGAAGACAAGGTGCTGGGGCTCAACAGCGGGGCAGACGACTACTTACCCAAGCCGTTCAAGTTCCAGGAGCTGCTGGCCCGCGTGCGAGCCTTGCTGCGGCGAAGCGGGGCCAGCAGTGCGCAGAGCCTGTCGTTTGAAGACATCACCCTCGACCCCGCCACCCATCGGGTCACCCGCAACGGACGTCCCGTCGAACTGACCCTGCGGGAGTATGAACTGCTCGAGCTGCTGCTGCGTCGGCCCCACCAGGTCTTCACTCGAGAGCAGATCCTCAATCAGCTCTGGGGGTTCGACTTTGTGGGCGACACCAACGTGGTCGAGGTGCACGTGAGCGCACTGCGGGCCAAGCTGGGCGATGCCGAGAGACGGTTGATTCGCACCGTCAGAGGGGTCGGTTACGCCCTAGGGGGGTGACCCGCTGGCCGGAGCTGCCGATGGGCTGCCAGACCCGCTGGCCGCCGGGCTGCCCGAGGGGCTTCCGGACCCGGCCGGACTGCCTGACCCTGCAGGGCTGCCGCTGCCTGCCGGGGGGCTGCCCTGCAGCAGCTTCTTGGGCGTCGGGATGAGGTAGGCCTTGGTCACCCGCTCGTCGCTCAGGGGGGCATTTTTGGCGTCGGTCCTCACGTGGGCAATGGCCTCCGCAATGTTCTGCCCCGCCGTGACCTGGCCAAAGACCGTGTAGGTGCCATCCAGGCGGGGCTGGGGCTTGCCGACACAGATGAAGAACTGGGTGGTGGCGCTATCGGCATCCTGCCCTTTGCGGGCCATGGTGACCGTGCCCACGACATTCGGCAGCGGGTTGAACTCGGCTTTGAGGGGCGTCTGGTCATCTCCCCCCTGACCCCACATGCTGCGGTCGGCCCGGCGGGTATTGGGGTCGCCAAACTGGATCATGAAGTCGGGAATGACCCGGTGGAAAAGCAGGCCGTCGTAGTAGTGGCGGCTCACCAGGTCCTTGATGCGGGCCACGTGGTTGGGCGCCGCGTGGGGAAAGAGCTCGAAGACGATCTTGCCCCGCCGCGTCTCCAGCACGACCTCTTGAGCGTCCGGCTGGCGCAGCTTGCTCAGGTCGACGGGCGCGGGCGCGGGGGGCGGACCTTCCGACGGCGCGGTGGTGGGTTGCTGCTCACTCGTGCAGCCTGCCAGCATCACCGCCCCTACCACCAACAACCAACACCACCGCTTCATGAGAAACCTCCTCGACCTGAATACTGACGACTGAAAGACTTGCTACTGCAGGGTCACCACGACCTCGTCTTGACCGACGATGACCCCGGTGGCATCCAGACTCTGCACCCGCACGTCGAGGTGTTCGCCCGGCGTGGCGCCGTTGAGGGGAACGGGCACGTTGTAAGAGCCGTCGGCATTGGCTTGCGCCTCGAAGTCACACTGCATGACCTTGAGACGCCCGCCCGGCGTCGTGTCGGGGGTCGAGTACACCACGATGCGCAAGCTGGCGCCGGGCACGGCTCGTCCCGCCACGCCGAAGCCCGCCGAGACCTCGCTGTGCATGGTGGGATAGTCGATGGTGACGTTGCCCGCCGGCACGGGGTTCGGCGGCACCGAGCTGCCGCTCACCGTGACGGCCCAGGGCGCCGCCTGGGACACCGCGTGACCATAGGCGTCGGCCAGGCTGACCTGCACGGGGAGCTGCGAGGTGGGAAAATTGGCAGGGACGGTCCACTGGCCCACGTAGACCCCGGGCGACACTTCGGCCATGGGGTAGGTGAAGCCGTTGATGGCGAAGGTGGCCTGCTGGCCCGGCGTGCCTCGCACGCTGAAGGTGAGGATCTGGCCTGGCATCACGGGGCCGGCGCCGGCGCCGCTGACCGACTGGATGGACAGCACCGGGGCGACGCCGGAGATCATCAGGCCGGGCGGGGCCGAGGCGGTGAGCGGCGCACCGTTCACGGTGATGCGGGCTTGCACGCCCAGGGGACCCGGCGGGTCGGTGGGCTGCACCGTGTAGCTTCCCATGTAGACGCCCGGAGAGACCTCCGATAACGGCATGCCGTAGCGAGTGCCCACGTCGAACGTGCCCACCCCGCCGGGCGTGCCGTGCACCACGATCTGGACCGTCTGCCCGGGGGCCAGCGCCGTGGCCCCCCCGCTGTTCACCGTGACGACGACGGGCGACGGAGGGGGCACCGGGTGAGACCGCCACACGTCCTGGGGGCCTCCCGGCATCTGCAGATGGCCAACCACCAGCGGATTGACCAGTTGCTCGTCCGCGGCCGTCAGCACGTACTGGCCGCGGTAGGTGCCGGGCTGGGTTTCTACCATGGGAATGGCCGTCAACGGGCCCAGGTCGAAGCTGGCGAGGCCCCCCGGGACCCCGTACAAGGTGACCTGCACGACCTGGCCGGCCGCCCACGGATTGGGGCTCTGCACCACCACGGAGGACACCAGGTGATTGCCGCCGGCCGGTTGGGGGTTGTCTGGCGCGCTGTTGGGGGCCTGCGCCACAGCCGGGACGCCTGCCAGCAGCAGCCCCAGGATCAGGGTGACCCAAGTTCTCACTGTCTTATGTCTCCCGCAGGGAGCGCCTCGCAGCGGTTGGAATACCGGGGAAGGAGCCCGCCGTTCTTTTTGTCCCTCTGCCGTGTCTGTCGGATACTGGATACCCCTGCGCCCGAGCCGTTACCTGCTGGTGAGGAGATTGCCGAGCCGGGCACGGCATTCTGTTCCGACGTCTGCCAGGCGGCCTGGGGCGCTCGTCCGGGCAGCTTCAACGGCGACCGCCGCTGGATCGAGGTCCGCCTGCCGGCCGACAAGCCCAGGCGAGTGCTGAGCCAGACCCCGATCGGCTGTCTCTTCGAGGGCGGCAGCAACCTCCTGCCAGCCCTGGCTCGGGTGAACAACGACCTGGTGGATCTGTATGCGCCCATCAAGGCGCCGGCCACCATCTCGTGGGTATCCAGGAACACGGGCCCGGGCCAGCAGGCGCTGATGCGAACCCTCCTGTTCATGGTGCTGCGAGCCAACGCCGGGCTGGGCACCGACCGAGTGCTCAGGCTGCAGCACACGCTGTCGCAGCAGTACTATCTGGAGTTTATCGACACTCGACCGGTCGAGGTGCGGCAGTTGCGCCGGCTGGAGGAGGCCATGCAGGCCCTGCAAGCGGCCGACCTGCCCGTCGTGGTGCATGACCTGCCCGGCCCCGAGGCCATCGAGCTGTTGGAGCGAGAGGGGCACCTGGACAGCGTGGCAGCCCTCTCCCATCGGGTGCCCGACGCGGTGCGCGTGCACTGTCTGGACGGCCATTGGAGCTGGTTTCTCGGCCCCCTGTTGCCGCGCACCCGCATGGCCGGGCCGTTTCGACTGGAGGTCCACCCCCCCGGCTTCATCCTGCGGTTCCCGGTCTTTCCCGACCTGGACCACATTCCACCGGTAGCGGATCAGAGCCGTCTTTTCGGGGTCTTTCACGAGTATCGCCGGTGGACCACGGCGACCCGGGCCCCAGACCTGGCATCGCTCAACGATCGCATTGTCGAGGGGGAGGGTTCTGATCTCATCAAGCTGCAGGAAGCCCTGCACGAGAAACGCATCGCCGCGGTGGCGGATCAGATCGCGACCCAGCGCCTGGCCCGGGTGGTGCTGGTGGCAGGGCCTTCATCGGCCGGCAAGACGACCTTTACCAAACGGCTGGCCCTGCACCTCCGCATCAACGGGCTCTCCCTGTGCCGCATTGAGCTGGACAACTATTTTCGCACGGGCGACGATGGCCCGCGAGACGAGGATGGCCAGCTTGACTTCGAGCACCTCCACGCCATCGACGTGGCGTTTTTCAACGAGCAGTTGCTGGCCCTCATCTCGGGGCAATCGATACGGTTGCCCCGCTTCCACTTCCAGAGCCGCAGCCGGCAGTTCGAACCCGATGCGACGGAGCTGCGGCCCGACCAGATCCTCCTCCTGGAGGGCATTCACGGGCTCAACGACGACCTCACGCCCACCGTGCCCTCCAGCATGAAGTTCCGCATCTACGTGAGCGCCCTGACCCACGTGAACCTGGACGATCACAACCGCATCTCCACCCACGACTGCAGGCTCTTGCGGCGCATGCTGCGGGACGCTCGAGAACGGGGCTACGGCGCCACCGACACCCTGCGACGATGGCCTTCAGTGGTGCTGGGGGAGGAGCGCTGGATCTTTCCCTTTCAGGAGCGAGCCGACGTCATGTTCAACTCTGCGCTGGTCTACGAGATGTCGGTCATGGCGCCGCATCTTTTGCCGCTCCTGCGGGAGGTGCCTCGCAGCGCGTCGGAATTCGCCCATGCCGCCTACCTCATTCGGCTGCTGGAGTTGTTCGTGCCGCTGCAGGCCGAGGAGGTCCCCCCCACCTCACTTTTGCGAGAGTTCATTGGCGGGAGCAGCTTTCGCTGAGACGAAGGACCTCCGAGACGGCGGGTTGAACCCCGTTCCAGTTTGAGGAGGGCTTGATGCTGCAGAACACCGCGCTTCGCGACGTGGGAAACGTCAAGATCGTCGACATCCTGCGAGACATGGACTTTCTCACGGCCAAGGACATCAAGGACGAATTCATCCGTCTCATGAACCAGGGCCACCGCTCCATCGTCGGCAACCTGCTGGCCGTCAAGCTGGTCGACTCCAGCGGCCTCGAGGCGCTGGCCACCGCGCAGATCAAGGCCCGCTCGCTCAACATCCACTTCAGCATCATCCTGAACAACCCCAACATTCGCAAACTGCTGGCCACCACCGGGCTGGATGGGTTCATCGAGATCCACCAGACGGAGGAGGAGGCGGTCAAGACGGGTCAGCAACCATGATGACCGACATCATCCGCCAGGTGCCGAAAGTCCTGTTGCACGATCACCTCGACGGCGGGCTGCGGCCGGCCACCATCATCGAGCTGGCCGACGACGTCGGCTACACCGGTCTCCCTACGAGGGACCCGGAGGAGTTGCGCCAGTGGTTCTTCCGCGGCGCCAACCGGGGCAGCCTGGGGGAATACCTGGAGGGCTTCGCCCACACCACTGCGGTCATGCAGACTCGCCCAGCTCTCGAACGGGTGGCCTACGAGATGCTCGAAGACATGAAGGACGACGGCGTCTGCTACGTGGAGACCCGCTTCGCACCGGTGCAGCATACCTCGCGCGGATTACACTGGGACGAAGTCGTGTCGGCCGTGCTGGCTGGCCTGGAGCGGGGCCGACGGGACTTCGGGGTTCGTTACGGCGTCATCGTCTGCGCCATGCGCAACCTGCACCAGTCGCTGGAAATGGCCGAGCTGGCCGTCGATTTTCGCGAGCGCGGGGCGGTGGGCTTCGACCTGGCCGGCGAGGAAGGTGGCTACCCGCCCAAGAAGCACGTCGATGCCTTCGAATACATTCAGCGGGAGAACTTCAACATCACCATTCACGCTGGCGAGGCCTTCGGCAAGGAATCGATATGGCAGGCGCTGCAGTGGTGCGGAGCGCACCGCATCGGGCATGCCACTCGCCTGGTCGAGGACATGACGGTGGTCGACGGGCACGTGGTCAAGCTCGGGCACCTGGCGCAGTATGTCCTGGACAAGCGGGTTCCGCTGGAGATCTGCTTGTCCAGCAACGTGCACACGGGCGCCTGCCCAAGGCTGGAAGAGCACCCCTTCAAGGTATACTGGAGCGAGCAGTTCCGCTGCACGCTCAACACCGACAATCGCTTGATGAGCAATACCACGCTGACCAAGGAGTACCAGATTGCGCACGACATGTTTGGCCTCGACCTGTCGGCGCTGGAAAAAATCACCATCAACGCCATGAAGAGCGGCTTCAACTCGTATCGGGAGCGACTGGACCTCATCTACGAGGTCATCAAGCCCGGCTTCCATCGAGTCCGCCGAGACTATCGGATCTAACAGAGAGGAAGAGAGCAGTCGGTAGCCAACCTCCACAGGACAGGAACGAATAAGGTACCAGTGCGCCTTTGTGAC
>DASYBA010000111.1:0-2911 GCA_036501005.1 Candidatus Xenobia bacterium
CCAAGGGGTAGACTTTGACCATGGCTGCCGCCCCCAGCAGAATGCCCGCCAGTTCATTGCGCCTGGGCCTCGGCAGGCCGCCCTTGAACACGGCCATGGCGCCCAGCACGAGGAGCGAGGCCAGCAGGTCGAACCGATAGAAGACGATGGGACCCGCGCAGAGCACGAAAAGCGTCCCCCAGTAGACCGCCTTGCGACCCCCGTACTGGTTGAACAACCCGAGGTGCACGAGAATCAAGCCCTGGCAAAAGATGAAGAACATGCCGCCGTAGTCGATGCCGTACACGGAGAGCAGATGGATGAAGACAAAGTACAACATGGCACCCGGCGGGTACTCGCTAGGGTCCGCGGTGTTCTGTTGGATGTAGGCCGTGGCCCGATCTCGGAAGGCGTCTACGTCAAAGCCCAGCGAGCCCATGTAGATGTCTTGATGCCCGACCATGTACACGACGGTCGTCAGCACGAACCCGATGGCCATCAATGCGATCGGGGAGAGTGGATCGGGTGCAGCGGTCCAGTTTTCCTTGCGCCCGTTCAAGGTTCTGTGGCGGGGGAAGGCGGACGATCGACCCTGCCCCAGGGCGAGGGTTGAGGTCCCATTTCCAAGACAAGGTAGCCGCCGGCTTGAATCTCGTCCTGCCGCAGCCAGGCCCGATCCAGAGGCTCGCCGTTGAGCGTCGCACTCTGTACGTAGCGATTGTCCGGGCTGGTCTTGTCGGCCAGGATGCGGAAGGTCTTGCCGCCTTCCAGCTTGAGGCTGGCCGACGAGAAAATGGGCGATCCGATATAATACCAGTCCTGCCCGGCGTTGGGATACAGCCCGATAGAAGCCCACACGTACCAGGCCGATATGGTGCCGGAATCGTCGTTTCCAGGCAATCCGTCCGGCTTCAGATGGTACGCCGTTTGCAAGATGTGGCGGACGCCGTCCGCCGTCCGATCCGGCCGGCCCGCATGAATGTAAAGCCACAGGGCCAGCATGTCGGGCTCGTTGTCGTGCGTATAGGATCCGCTGTTGAAGAACGCATCCAACCAGTCGACATAGGCCTGGTCGCCACCGACCGAGCGGATGACCGTCTTCATGTCGTGCGGGATGAACGTGGAGTATTGCCAGGCCGTGCCTTCGTAAAAGGCTCCCCGCCACGAGCCGCTGCCCCAGTTCCTGCCGTAGGGGGTGAGAAACGATCCGTCCAGGTGGCGGGGCCGCACCACCTGGTACTCCGGATCCCACAGGTTGCGCCAGTTGCGGGAGCGGGCCAGATAGCGGGCGGCATCGGCCCGTCGGCCCACCGCCTGGGCGACTTCGGCGGCGCAAAAGTCGTCGTAGGCGTACTCCAGGGTGCGGCTGGCCGATCGCCGTGAGGCCAGGCTCATGTAGCCGACCCGCAGGTAGTCGTACAGGTCCCGGCCTTCCCACATGGGGTCGGGAGACTGCACGTCGGCATCCTTCTGCACGGCTCGGAAGGCCGTCTCCAGCGAGAACCCCCCCAGCTTCTTGACGACGGCGTCGGCCACCACGACGTCACCGTTGGTGCCGCCCTGTACCCGACCGTTGCTGCCGGCGATGCGGGCATCGGGCAGCCAGCCGGTGTGCACGAAGGTGTCGAGCAGAGATCGCACGATGTCGCGCTCCCGTTGAGGAGCAATCAGGGTCAGCAACGGGTTGAGCGTGCGAAAGGTGTCCCAGATGCAGTAGAAGTCCTCGTAATGCGGCTCCGACGACTTCCACCAGGGGTTCTCACCGGTGAAGTCGTGGGGCATCTGGAAGCAGTGGTAGAACATGCTGTAGAACATCTGGCGGTCCGTCGCGCTGCCCCCGGTGATGCCGATGGTGGAGAGGCAGGTTTCCCAGGCCTCCTCTGCGTGATGCCGCACGGCGTCGAAATCCCATCCGGGCAGCTCGTGGGCGATATTGGCCCGGGCCTGTTCGATACTGATGAAGGAAACGCCTATCTTCAACAGGACCCTCTGGCCGGAGAAGGTGAGCCAGGCCCCGATCTGGTTGCCCTTGGCGGTGGCCGCGCCCGGGTGCATGGTCCGGCGGGTCCAGGTGCCGAAGCTCTTGAAGGGCGCATCCACCACCGCAGAAAAGAAGACTCGATACGGGTGCGGATTCCAGCCTCCGTAGAAGTGGCCGTACCCTTCGATACGGTTGGGCGGCACCACGTGTACGGCGCTGTCCAGGCAGAGCTGCGCCATGGGGGCCTCTTCCGTCAAGGTGATGCAACTGGAGGCATCGATGAGGAGATGGATCGGTTCGGTCCGCTCGAAGGTATACCGATGAAAGCCCACCCGGCGGGTTGCCGTCACTTCGGCTCGCACCTGGGGACGCATGAGGGTGACCGCGTAGTAGCCCGGGTGGGCAACCTCGTCCGACTTGCGAGACGCCAGGTCCGTCACGTGCACCGCCCCCGACTCGGGCGTGACCAGGAAGTTCCCGTATTTGCTGAGTCCGCCGGTACCGGCCTCGTGGGTCTGGCTCAAGCCGAGGATCTCTTCATCGATGTTGTAGCCCGACGTCATCGGCTGGTTGGTGTCCGGGCTCACCCACACCAGGCCAAAAGGCACGCCCGCACCCACCAGGCAGTTGCCGTCGCCGGCACTGCCCAGGAATGGGTCGACCTCGTCGGCTAGCGGTTTGCAGCTTGCGGGCGGGGCCAGCATGAGGAGCAGGCACGCGATCAACAGACTGACGAGTTTCATAGTGCGGTCGCCTTGGGTCCGGGGACCGGCGTGGGGGGAACCCACGGGCGAGGCGGGGGCAGCGGCGTCGTCCACACCCGAGGCGGGGGTGCCGGGGCGGTAGCGGCCTCGAGCTGGTCCACTTCGGCGTCCAGGACGGTCATCTGTCCGGATCCGACCGTGAGTTTCCGATCATAAGGCTTGTAGCCTGGCTTGTCCAGGAAGATGT
>DASYBA010000112.1:0-3212 GCA_036501005.1 Candidatus Xenobia bacterium
AAGCTGGGTGCCCGGGTGACGCTGGTGGCGCCGCCCACCCTGCTCCCCGCTGGCGTTGAGAAAATGGGTGTCGACAAGATGGGCGTCGAGACGACGTACGACCTGGACTCGGTGCTGCCGCAGGCCGACGTGCTGTACCTCCTGCGCATCCAGAAGGAACGGCAGGATCGGTGTCTCATTCCCTCCATTGCCGAGTACATCCGCTGCTGGGGCGTCGATGCCCGTCGCCTGGCCAAGGCCCGGCGGGATTTGCTCATCATGCACCCAGGCCCCATGAACGTGGGGCTGGAGATTACCGAGGAAGTCGCCACCTCGGCCGGGTCCGTCATCGAGGCCCAGGTGACCAACGGCGTCGCAGTTCGCATGGCGGTACTGCATCTGCTCTTGGGAGGACGAACCAATGCGATGGCTGCTTAAAGGGGGAGAAGTGCTGGACCCCGGTGCGGGGCTCACCGGCCGGCTGGACGTGCTCATCGAAGACGATCGCATCCTCGATATCGGGTCCGACCTGCGGCCGTCCGACGACACCGGCGTCGAAGACGTGAGCGGTTGCCTGGTCATGCCCGGCGCGATCGACATGCACGTGCACCTGCGCCAGCCCGGCCAGGACGACAAGGAGACCATTCGAACCGGGGGTCGGTCGGCGGTGCAGGGCGGCGTGACGGCGGTGGCGTGCATGCCCAACACCAGCCCACCCGTCGACAATGAGGCGACGGTGGCGTTCGTGCTCCGCAAGGCTCGCGAGGCATCGCCGGCCGAGGTCTTTCCCATCGCCTGCGTCACCATCGGGCAGAAGGGCACCCAGCTCTCCGAGATGTGGACGCTGCGGCAGGCCGGCGTGGTCGGCTTCTCCGACGACGGCAAGCCGGTGGCGTCGGCTGAAATCATGCGGCGGGCCCTGGAGTACTCCCGCATGCTGGGTTGCGCCGTCATGGACCACTGCGAAGAGCCCACCATGACGCAAGGCGCGTGCATGAACGAGGGCTACACCTCGACGGTGCTAGGGCTGCGGGGCATGCCTTCGGTGGCCGAAGAGATCATGGTGGCGCGGGACTGCATGCTGGCCGAGATGACCGGAGGCCATGCCCACATCTGTCACGTCTCCACCGCCCGCTCGGTCGACCTGGTTCGACAGGCCAAGGCGCGAGGCGCCATGGTGACCGCCGAGGTCACCATCCACCACCTGTTGCTGAACGACGACCTCATCCGCAGTTTCGATACGCACTGCAAGGTCAACCCACCGCTCCGCACCGACGCCGACCTCGAGGCCTGCCTGGCGGGCCTGGTAGATGGCACCATCGACTGTCTGGTATCGGATCACGCCCCGCACACGCGGGAAGACAAGGAAGTCGAGTTCGATCACGCCCCGTTCGGCATCTCCGGTGTGCAGACGCTGGTGCCTCTGACGTTTTCCGAGCTGGTGCGCAAGGGCCACTTGTCGGCGCCGGCCGCGGTGCAAGCCTTGACCGCCAGCCCAGCCCGCATCCTGGCGCTGCCAGACGGCTACGGCAGTCTGCGCAAAGGCTCGGTGGCCAACGTCACCGTGCTGGATCTCAAGCGCCCCCTGGTGGTGGACATGAACGGCTACGAGACCAAAGGCAAGAACGCGCCTTACCAGGGCATGGCCCTGATGGGCAGCTCGACCTTGACGGTGGTGCGGGGGCGGGTCGTGGCCCGAGACGGCGTCGTGATCGAGCCGTGGACGCCGATAGCCCTGGAAACGACCCGCCGATGATCTGGCGACCGAAGGACAGTCTCATCGTCGCCCTCGACGTCGCCAGTCTCGAAGCCGCGGAGGCAGTCGCCGCTCGCCTCTCCCCGCACGTGGGCCTCTTCAAGCTGGGGTTGCAGCTCTTCTGCGCGGTCGGCCCGCAAGGCGTGGAGAGGCTGGCGGCGCACGGCGTGCCCATCTTTCTCGACCTCAAGCTGCACGACATTCCCAACACCGTGGCCGGGGCCCTCAAGTCTTGCCAGTTGCCCGGGGTCGCCATGCTGACGGTGCACGCCCTGGGCGGCCCCGCCATGATCAAGGCGGCCGCCGCCTCGTGCGGGCTGGGCCAGAAGCTGCTGGCGGTCACCATGCTGACCAGCATGGACGCGGACACGGCCGAGCAGGTGGGGGTCAGCCGTTCCTTGCCGGAGCAGGTCGTGGCGCTTGCCCGCATGGCCATCGACAGCGGCGCCGACGGGGTGGTGGCCTCGCCGCAAGAAATTGTGCCCCTCCGCGAGGCGCTGGGCCCCCGCGCCCTCATCGTGACGCCTGGCATTCGCAGCGCCACCGACGAACGCGACGATCAGTCGCGCACCGCCGACGCCGCCACCGCGGTGCGAGCGGGGGCCAACTACCTGGTGGTGGGGCGGCCGATCTTGAAAGCGCCCGACCCGGTGCAGGCCGCCCAAGGCATCGTCCGCCAGATTCAGGGGGCCTTCGGCCCCCACTAAACGTATCGAATATGTTGCCGGGTATTAGCAACAGGCTAACGATCCGCTAAAAGCTTGCCCTCGGCCCGGCCGGTTGGCTATAATACCCGGTATCCCAACGGAAGAGGTCATGCCATTGCAGGTCCACCACACGACCCACACGCACCGCACGTCCCATACCCATGCAGCGCCGGGTCCGGCGGCGATCGCGGACGTGCCCGTCGACAGCGTGGCCACGGGGGGCAGCACGGCGACCACCCAGGTCAAGAAGACTGACACCCCCACCCCCAATCCGCACTTCTTCCGCCCCCCCCAGAACGCCGTGGCGTTCTGCGACAAGTTTACGGCCGGTGAAGGTCTCAACGACAAGAACCGGATGGACAAGGCAGACCTGATGGTCACCGGCGGGCTCAAGATGGCACGGTGCGCCCCTCATCTCATGATGGCCGACAACCTGGGTCCATTGGCGGCCGATCTCAACTTTGGCAAGGGCGATCCCCCGGTGGTGTGGATCCAGGGCGACGCCCACTTCGGCAACGTCGGCGTCATCCGCGACGACAAGGGCAAGCCGGTCTTCGGTCTCAACGACTTCGACATGACCTGCAAAGGGTCACCCGCCATGGATCTCGGGCGCTGCGCCTTCAGCCTGCAGCGGTTCATGGTCGAGCACCACATCGAACCCTCCAAAGGCTCCAAGGTCGTCGACACCTTCATCCAATCCTATCTGAAGGAGATGAAGGACATCCAGCGGCAGGGCCCCAAGCCCCCCTGGCTCACCGCCGACGAGGTCT
>DASYBA010000113.1:0-5306 GCA_036501005.1 Candidatus Xenobia bacterium
TTCTCCAAGCCTCCGCATCCATGCCATGGCTGTGCCCGGCTGGATCTACATGATTGCAAGGACCTGTGGATGTGAGGTAAACGGCTTGGTTACAGCCTTTTTCCGGCCATCCGCCATCTGGCGGCCGAGGTTCCTGTCAGATAGAACTCGTGCTTCTCTTTATCGTCGGGATGGACGGCCACCTCCGACGGCGGCAGGGCAAAAATGAGCCACCCCCGTCCGACGTCGACGTGGGGAAATTTGAGGACGTCCCGAAAAAACGCTCGATCGGCGTCAGCGTCCTTGCTATAGATGATGACGTGCGCTCCGTGGATCATCCCTGTCCTTTCAGTGCCGGCAGCGTATAGGCATACCCGCCTTGACCGAGAAATCCTGGCGCCATTATACTGTCAATCGTGCAACGAACGCAAATCCATTTAGCACCCGATCGGCACCGAGAACTGTACAACAAGCCCGTAGCCACGGCACCTCCCTCTCAGAGCTGGTGGCCAAATTGTGGATCGGCAGGTGACGTCCCAGATCGACGATACTCTGCTGGGGCTGCTGGGCTTGGGAGAAAGGCGGCTATGCGAGATCGAGTGTTTGCGGTAATGCCCGCCGGCCCTCACCGATGAAATACGGGTTCATATTGACTGGGCCGCCAGACGCCGCACGGCTGGTCGACATGGCGGTTGAGGTCGAGGCGGCGGGGTGGGATGGGGTCTTCTACTGGGACGGGATCGTTCCGGGTGAGCGAGGGCACGACCCGTGGGCGCTGCTCGCCGCCATCGCCGTCAAGACCCGGCGAGTCAAGCTGGGCGCCATACTGGTGCCGTTGCCGTGGCGCAAGCCGTGGCTCATTGCCAGATCGCTGGCCACCGTGGACCAATTGTCGAATGGTCGGCTGATCCTGCCCGTCGGCCTGGGCGCTGTCCATCCGCCCGAGGTGGAGGCCGGCACAACCATCGTCGGTGAACCGACGGACATCCGTGAACGGGCCCAACTCCTGGACGAAGGACTGGCGATCATCAGGGGCCTGGCATCGGGCGAGCCTTTCGACTACCACGGTAAACACTATCGATTGCACGGTGCGGCCGTGCCGTCTTATCGAGTGCCTATCTGGGTGGTGGGGGCGTGGGATTCGGCCAGGTCGATGGCCCGGGTCTTGCGCTACGACGGATGGCTGACTCAGGGTGCCGACCTGAACGACGTCAAGACGTTCTCGGCCGAACATCCCGGGTTCGACATCGTCTGGCAGGGCACCACGCCCGGGGACGACCCGCGGGAGGCTGCCCGCATCGTCGGACCGCTGGCCGAGGCGGGTGTCACCTGGTGGATTGAAGCCATGTGGGGCACGCCCGGCGGCCCCGATGCCCTCCGGCGCCGGATCGCCCAGCGGCCTCCGGGGCCGTAGGGACGCTGCTCCCATGCTGCCCCTGGAATGTTCGCTATAGGAGTGCACCCCCCCATCGATGTTCGTCTCCGGGAGCGCACTGTTCGCTGTGCGAGCGAAACTTTGCACGTCAACCCGGAGGTTCGGGCCCGCCGCTCGGCCAACCCATGAGACGGTAGGAGGGCCTCATGAGACGTGCAGCTCTGGCGGTCGGAATGCTATTGCTGGCGGGAGGCGTCGCCGTGGCCGACTGGTCAGGAGGCGGCTCGTCCGCTTTCCCCGCCACCCCCCTGGGGCACATCTACGTGTCCATGGCACCCCCACCGCAATCCGGACGGGGCATTCCTCCACCGCCCGTCTACAGCCGGGCCTACATCCAGGCCCTGATGTTCAACGGCGGCAACGTGTGGGGCATCATCGGGAAGCAGCGCCCCGGTCTGGACGTCTCTCCCGTTCAACTGCCTCTGTCTCCGAGAGGGGGCGCCGTCATGCGGTGGTCCCGAGAGCGAGCCGACTTCGCCGCCGCCTCGGCGGCCCCATACTGGCTAGCGCTCAGCGGGTCTCGGCTGTTCGTATCGGATTCGGCGGGCGACGTCGAAATCCACGATACGTCCAGCTATGCCCTGCTGGCCTCCCTGCCATCGGGAGGCGTGGTCACCGATCTGGCTGCCAGTGCAGACGGGCGATATGTTTTTGCGGCGGACTCGGCCCGCCACCCGGGGCTCATGGTGATGGACGTGGCGTCCAGTCGTGCAGTCCGCTGGATTGACACTCCCCGTCTGCCGGGAGACACAGGGGGGCTTTCCGCGGTCGCCATCAGCCCGGATTGCCGAACCGCGTACGTCGCGGTTTCCTCGCAGGTCGCCGGCGAGGTTGCCGCCATCGACACCGTGAGCAAGGCCGTGCTGAAGATCTGCCCTGTCGGCCGGATGCCGATGGGGCTGGGCCTCTCGCCAGATGGAAGGACCCTCTACTGCACCAATGGCGCCGGCGGCTCCGTATCGGTCATCGACACGTCCACCCTGACCGAATTGAAACGAGTAGCGGTCGACCCAGCACCGCTCCGCGCCGCGGTCGCCGCCGATGGTTCTGCCTACGTGACGTGCCGCTCTGGGAGCGTCTGCCACGTAGACTCCACGGGTCTCAGGGCCCGCATCTCACTTGAACGCCCGACCGTCAGCCCCTTTGGCTTGAATCACCCGGTCCCCCCTGGCCCTACGGCCCTGGCCCTGACTCCTGACGGAGCTCACCTGGTCGTGTCGAACACGGCGGCCGGGTCTCTGTCAGTCATCGACACCACCCGAGACCAGCTTGAATACACCACCAGCGATCAGCTCATGTGCCGCCCCTTCGGCGTAGTGGTTGGCCCCTAAAACCGACATAGCGGTTTTGCGAGCGGGATAAAACCGCTATATCGGTTTTGCCATCCACTCACTGGACGGCGAAACCCGTATGCTGTCGGTATTCGGGTGGGCGGAACGCCAGCACGATGTGGTCTTTAGGCACCCCCGCCTCCACCAGGTCGTTGGCAATGCCGCCTTCCGTCCCATCGTGCTGAATCCAGAACTTTCCGCCCCGGATATCGACATGCAACATGGGGACCATGAATCCGTTCCTTGCTGTTCCAACCTGCATACGTAATTTCATAATGGTCCTGCGCTTCATCGAGAACTGTCTCTACCTGCACGTCTCCGAATGACGGCTTGTACTGAGCGTACTCCAACATGATGCGCTTCAAGAGCGTCCGGTATTCGTCTACTGAAGCCATGAAACGATGACCTCCTTCTCCGGCTCAAATACGATCAGCTTGACGCTCCAGTCCCGGATCACCGCCAGCGTACTGGGCAACCCGACGAAACTCTCGAAGGCCAGCTTAGGAACCGCTATGTAGAGAACCCGACCCGGCTCCTTGACCCTGAGCAAGGAGAGATAGAGAGCATATTGCCCAAGCGCACGCTCCAGGTCAGTGACATCCGACGGGCCCAGGAAGCTCTTGACCTCGACGGCAATACGCTCGCCGTCGCGCTCCGCGGCGATGGGCATCTGCGCCCAGATCCACGTAGACGCTCAAGTTCAAGCCGTCCCCCTGTCCCTCCCTGCGCGGGGCGGCCGATCGAAGCTACGGCACGGCGTCGAGGCTGATGAGGGGGCAGTCGACCACCAGGCCGTTGGCCCCGAAGGTCCCGCCCCCCGGCGCCGTGATGGTGCCTTGCTGGGCCAGGGTCCGGACGGCCGCCACCGAGGTCTGTCGGGTGTTCTGCCCGTTGGTGACCGCGGTGTCCGACCACGTCGCCAGGTTGACGTCCCACAGTGGGCTGTAGGCAGTCGAGCCGGGACCGTTGGTCGTGGGTGGTGTCTCGTCCACAATATTGAGTGGGTTCAAGCCGTCCAGGATGGCGGAGTCCAGCCCCTGCCGTTGCGGGTTGGTGGCGCCCGTCTGGCCGTTGGTCACCGCCACGATGGTCTCCCGGGAGGAAGCCGGGCTCTCGTCTCCCTGGGTGGGCGCGTCGCCCAGGTTGGCCGCCAGCGTCACGTCCTCCACCGCGGCCGGAATGGTGGCGCTGGCGTCGGTCGAGATGTAATGGCAGACCCGGTTGTTGAAGAACCCCTGACGCTCGCCCCATACCACCGTCAGGTGAGTTGTGTCTACGGACAGCGCCTTATCGGTGTGCCCGGTCGAGTTGGCGATCTGCGATGCATTCAAGACGACCCCATTGGGCAACTGGATGAGGGGGCTGTACCCGGTATTACCGGTCGACCCCGGCGCCGCCTGCGCAGGGGGGAAGGCATTGGGAGATCCAGCCACCAGGACGTGCGTCTCGCCAAACGTCACCGTGGCAGGAAAGTCAATGATCCCTGAACTGTTGACCGTGACCGGCATGACGGCATCCGTCCCGACCGCCTTGGCGAGCTTGGGGGCGAAGTTGACCCCCCGCTGCAGGGCATCCTGCTGATCGGAGGAGTCTGTCACGATGTAGAAGACGGTGTCACCCCCCGACGTGCCCTGGTTGATGGGCAGGGTCACCTGGGTGAAGTTGGCGTTCTCTACGGCGTTCTGGTTGAACAACTGCCGGCCGTCGGCGAACGGCGTCGGCGTGGCAAACGAGAAGGTGGGAGCAAGCGACGGGTTGTTTCCCGAGCTCCCTCCGCATCCGGACACCGCTAGGACGCCGACTCCTATCGACATGAAAAACAGTTGCCTGCCAGAGCGAGAAGCGAACACATCAATACCTTTCGACTTCGTACGGGACCGAACGGTACGGCTTTTGAGCGATCGGCTCCTGCAATTGTCCTAGATTCATTCCACTACAAGCCGGTCGCTTGCGGATCGACCGAAGGTCTCGGGATGGTACATCTCCTCGGCCTTGGCCGGCGGCACCACGAACCGGCCGGGCGTGGTCGCCCGACACGTATAGACGTAGGTGTAGACCCCGTCCCACAGCAAGGACGTGAAGGCCTCGGCCCGCTCGTCTCGCAGGTTCTGGTGCTCGTACCAGGCACTCTGCCACCACCAGCCCCAACCTCTGCCCTTGAACTCTTGCGGGTTCTGGGGCGGGATGGTGCCGGTGACCGCCAGCGCCGGGTTCATGGCCTCCAGCCCGGCCGGCAGGGGATCGACCAGCGCCACGTGGTATCGCCGCCCGGTCGCTACCATGGTGAGCTTGACCCGTACCTTGGCGCCGGCCTTCACGTGCCAGACGCCGTCGGCGTCTCGGTGCACGTCCCCAGGGTGATCGACCGCCTGGTAGACCCGTTGCACCGTAAATCCATAGTCGGCGGCGGGCATGTTCAGGTTCTTCGGGGCATACTTCATGCCGATTCGATAGTAGAGCCGGCCCGGGCCTGTCTTGCCCACGATGAGGCGCTGCTCGCCAGGCCGCTCCACCAGCCACTGCATGGGAACGTCAATCTGATGGCGCTCCGTGGTGTGGCC
>DASYBA010000114.1:0-4191 GCA_036501005.1 Candidatus Xenobia bacterium
TGGTCCCAGGGCCTGTGGGTGCGACACTGGCAGCCCACGCTACCCCGGGTCCCCTCTATCTATATTAGTCGCCCCTCCGTCCGGACGACTCACTAGCGAAACAAAAAACGCCAGGATGTTCCTGGCGTTTTTGTGTCTGTCCGACCCGCTAGTGGGTCTTCTTGGCAGTCTTGCCTTTGGCAGGGTGGGCGGGGGTCTTGCTGGCGGCCGCCGGTGCAGCCTGCACGACGTCGCTCTCGCTGGCGGCAAGTTTGGCGAGAAGTTGCTTCTGCTCGTTCTGGCCTACCCCCGTCTTGTTGAGGGCCCACCCCAGGTCCTGCACGAAGGCGTTGAAATCACCCTTGGTAATGCCGAGGGGTTGATGCACCGTTCGCATGTCCCGCCCGGTGTACTTCTGGGGCCCACCTGTCGCCTGGCCGATGTACTGGACCAGTTCGTATTTCAGGTGGGGAATGTTGGTATGGGCAAAATAGTGGTTGATGCGAGCATCGCTGTGCACCTTGCCCAAGGCTGTATCGACGATGTAGCTGATGCCCGGTTGCTCGCCGAGGCGCTGATAGAGCGTCTGCTCGGCTGCCTGCACGGTCGTCGACAGGCACATCAGCAATACGCTTCCGAAGGCCAGCCCCTGCCACAATTTCATGTTTGAACCTCCTGCTGCATGTCGGCCGCTTATTCTCCCCCCTAGCGAGAATCCCTTTCAACAATCATGTTGGGAAGTGAACGATCCGCAAGCCTCCGGACGCGGCCCGGTCACGTCCCGCGTCCGGAGACCAGTATGCGAACATTGAACAGCCAGGCTCCTAGTCGCCCTTGAACTGCGCCTTGCGCTTTTCCAGAAACGCGCTGGTGCCCTCCAGCTTGTCCTGGGTGCCGCAGATGGTCGCGAAGTGCAAGGCCTCCAACTCCATGCCGCGCTCCAAATCCAGATTGACGCCGTCCAACACGGCCCGCCGGGCGGCAGCCACAGCCAGAGGGCCATTGGCCGCGATGCGGTCGACCATGGCTCGAGCCGTGGGCAGCAACTGCTCCATATCGACCACCTTGTTGACGAGGCCTATTCGCAGGGCTTCTGCCGCATCGATGATGTCGCCTGTGCAGATGAGCTCCAAGGCAGCCCCTCGACCGATCAGTCGTGGCAGGCGCTGCGTGCCGCCGAAACCGGGCAACACCCCCAGCTTGACTTCCGGCAAACCGAGGCGCGCCTTCGGAGCTGCCAACCGAATGTCGCATGCCAGCGCCAGTTCGAGACCGCCTCCCAAAGCAAAGCCATTGACGGCTGCGATAGTGGGCTTGCGCATCGCTTCGAGACGTCGAAGGAGAGCTTGCCCGTGGCGCGTCTTGTCCAGCCCCTGGATGGGTGACAGGTTTTTCAATTCGTTGATGTCTGCTCCAGACACAAACGACTTCTCTCCCGAGCCTGTGACGATGACGCCACGGACCGCCGGATCGCGATCCTCGCCGTCAAAAGCCACCATGAGTTCTTCCATGGTCTCGTGATTGAGCGCGTTGAGCACTTCAGGACGATTGATGACAATGGTGGCCGCCGCGCCGTGGCGCTCCACCAGCAGATTCTTGAATTTGACGTCAGTAACCAAAGTGACGAAACTCCTTTCAACCCAGGATGGCGTGAAGAGGCATGGGCTTGGGCGGATCCTGGGAATAATCGTAGAAGCCCTGGCCCGTTTTCTTGCCCAGCAGACCGGCCCTCACCATTCGTCGATTCAAGGGACACGGCCTGAATTTGGGATCGCCAAACTCTTGCAACAGCGATTCACAAGCGTGCAATTGCACGTCGATGCCGACCAGGTCGAGAAGCGCCAGGGGGCCAATCGGCATATTGCCTCCCAGCTTCATGGCCCGGTCGATATCGTCGACGCTCCCGATACCTTCCGAGATCGCCCACAGCGCCTCGTTCAGGTAGGGAATGATGAGCCTGTTGAAGATAAACCCGGGGGTGTCCTTGCAGGCGATGGGTGCCTTGCCCATATGCAACGCCACGTTCCAGGCTGTCTGAAAGACGTCGTCTTGCGTAAAGGGGGTGCGAACGACTTCCACCAGCTTCATGACGGGAACGGGATTGAAGAAATGAAGACCCACGAACCGTTCAGGACGTCGGCTGACGACGGCCATCTCGGTCACCGAGAGAGACGACGTGTTGCTGGCAAAGATGCACGAAGGCTTGACGATCGACTGAAGCTGGGCGAAGAGCTCCTTCTTCACCGCCATGTCTTCGAAGACTGCCTCGATCAACAAGTCGGCATCGGCCAGGTCCTTCAATTCCGTCGTGGTCTTGATGTTCGACAGGATCTTCTCTTTGTCGGCCTCCGAGATGGTGCCTTTCTTGACCACTCTCGACAGGCTCTGGTCGACGGTCTTGCGAGCTCGCTGCAACTGCTCGTCACCCATGTCGCGCATGATCACCGACACGCCGGCCGCCGATGCGACCTGGGCGATGCCCGCCCCCATGGCGCCAGCGCCTACCACTGCGATCTTCTTGATATTGAGTGCCGGCTTGTCCTGCACAGCAGTCGTCATGTCTTTGAACCTCCTGGGAATAAAGTGGCGGCCCTATTACCGCTATCCCAGGCCTGCTCCTGCTGTCAACGTTTTCTGGTAGCCCCACACCACGAAACCGGGCACGGGTTCGAAGTCGATGTCGGTAAAGCGGGTATAGCCCCGGCGCTCATACATGGCGCGGGCCGTCTGCATCAAGCGCGTCGTATGCAGCGTCAAGACACCCGCCGGTTTCGCCCGCTGCTCGCAAGCTTCAATCAGCATGGCGCCCACGCCCAGGTTGCGAGATGATGGAGGCACCGCCAGCAGCCGCATCTCCGGGTACGGATTGGCGATCGCTCCCTGGTTCGGCTCGCAATATAACACGCTGCCCTTGATGGCGCCGTCCGAGCGGGCCACCAGTATGATCGGATCGCCCTCGAGAAGGGAGCGTCGGATGTTCTGGCAATAGCGTTCCCAGAACGCCGGCCCGCCTTCTACCTGGTACTCGCGATAGGCCTCCAGCGTCAGCGTGAGCACCGCCGGCCGTTCCTCCGGGATGGCTTCGTCAACGTTCATACAAGACCGCCAGACCGAGGCCCCCACTGATGCAGAGCGTCGCCAGCCCTCGATGGGCGCCTCGCCGGCGCATCTCGTGTAACAGGGTGGCCGTCATGCGAGCCCCCGTCGCCCCCACCGGGTGCCCCAGGGCGATAGCGCCCCCATTCACGTTCAGCCGATCGGAAGGGATGGGCAGCTCGTGTTGGCAGGCCAGCACCTGCCCGGCGAAGGCCTCGTTCAACTCGATCAAGTCGATATCTTCCATCTTGAGCCCGGTCCGCTGCAACAGCTTCTCGACCGCCGGCACCGGTGCCAGACCCATCCGTTCGGGGCTCAGGCCGCCGCTGGCGTAGGCTCGCATGGTGGCTAGCGGCGTCAGGCCTCGCTCCCGCGCCCACTCAGCGTCGGCCAGCACCACGGCAGCCCCGCCGTCAGTGATGCCACTGGCGTTGCCGGCCGTCACCGTGCCGTCAGCTCCGAACACGGGCGACAGTTTGGCAAGACTCGCCATGGTCGTGTCGGGGCGGGGGTGCTCGTCCGTCGTGACCGTCTTGTCCTTGACCGTCAGAGGCGCGATTTCGTCTTTGAAGCGGCCGGTCGACATGGCCTCCGCGGCCCGCCGCTGGCTTTGCAGGGCAAATTCATCCTGCTGCGTGCGGCTGATGTGGAATTCTCGCGCCAGGGCATCAGCGGTCTCGCCCATCACCTGGCCGCACAAGGGGCAGTTGAACCCGTCCCGATACATGACGTCGACCAGTTGCATGGGCCCCATCTTGTGGCCCCACCGCGCATCGTCCACCAGGTAGGGCACTTTCGACATGGCCTCGGTGCCGCCGGCCAGCACGACCCGAGCGTCTCCCAAAGCGATAGCCTGGTATCCCAGGATGATGGCCTTGAGCCCGCTCCCGCACGCCTTGTTCACCGTGAAGGCCGGGCTCCCGTCGCCGACGCCCGCCCGCCGAGCGATCTGGCGAGCGATGTTCGGACCAATCCCAGCCTGCCGGGCACTGCCGAAGATGCTCTCGTCGACCTCGGCTGCACGAATGCCGGCACGGTCTATCGCGGCTTTGGCGGCCGTGGCTCCCAGTTCGGCGGCGTGCACGTCCTTGAAGACGCCGCCAAAACGCCCGATCG
>DASYBA010000115.1:0-2050 GCA_036501005.1 Candidatus Xenobia bacterium
CCTGACGTTCACCAGTTTTTGCTGCCCCCGTACGGTGTCAGTGCCGCCTGCCACCACGGTCGTCGACACGAACGTACCCAACAACGAGCGGATTACGTTCACCATCAGTACCGCACTGGGTGCCAGCACAGGAGCGCCGGAGCTCGACGCGGCCTCGGCCCGCGCCGCCGGCCTGCTGATGTTGTTCGTGCTTTTGGGGGTCCGGCGCCGTTCCTGACCCGTCCCCGGATTCTCATGGGGCACGGGTGTTGACAGCGGCCACAGTTTTGAGCAAAATATGGGGTGCCCTGTTGGAGCCCGCAGTAGAGTCGTCTCTTACTGAGGGAAGCGGCAGGGGTCGCCTGGAAGGGCCGCACAGGCCTTTCTTCGCGAGTGCAAGCTGAATCAGGACTCGTTGAGGATTGATGGTCGAGGTTCGTCCACAACAACAACAGGCTGTGCTTTCGGGGTGTCCGGTGAGTATGCGAATGGTGTTTCTCGGCCCCCCCGGGGCTGGCAAGGGGACGCAGGCGCTGCGAATCAGCGAGAAGTTTGGGTTTCCCCAGATTTCGACTGGCGACATGCTGCGTGACGCGGTGGTCCGAAAGACGGCCTTGGGGTTGAAGGCGGCGCCCATCATGGCGGCGGGCGAACTCGTGCCCGATCAGATCGTGACCGGTCTGATCGAAGACCGGGTGACGCGGGCCGACTGCGACCGAGGGTTCATCCTCGATGGCTACCCACGGACCATCCAGCAGGCTGGGGCGTTGAGCGCTCTGCTCCACAATCTGGGCTGTCCGCTGAACCGTGTGGTGGAGTTCCGGGTCGACGAGGAGGCGGTCGTTCGCAGGTTCAGTTTGCGATTGACTTGCCGGAATTGCAAAGCTGTTTATAATAAGGTGTTCAATCCTCCCCGGCGGGCAGACGTCTGCGACAAATGTGGCGGCGAGCTGTACCTGCGAGACGACGATCGGGAGGACGTGGTCCGCCACCGACTGTCGGTTTATCGAAGCCAGACTGCGCCGTTGGTGCGATACTACGAGGAGGCTGGTCTCCTGTCGGTCATCGACGCCGATCAGCCCATCGAGCGGGTGGCTTCGGAGCTGGAAGCATTGGTACTTCAGAACGGAAAGGCATGATCACCCTCAAGTCCGAGCGCGAAATAGAAGTCATGCAGGAGTCAGGTCGTATAACGGCGGCGGTCCTGCATGAGATCAAGACAGCCATTGTGCCCGGGGTTTCCACCCTGGAACTGGATCGCGTCGCGGAAAACGCCATTCGGCGGCGAGGGGCCGTGCCGGCCTTCAAGGGCTACCGCCAGTTTCCCTCAAGCGTCTGCATCTCAGTCAATGAAGAGGTCGTGCACGGCATACCCAACAAGCGCAAGATCCTGCGCGTGGGGGACATTGTCGGACTCGACATGGGCGTCATCTGGAAAGGTTGGTACTCCGACTCAGCCATCACGGTGGCGGTCGGCGACATCACGTCCGACGCCCAGAAGCTTCTGGATGTCACCCGGGAGTCGCTGTTCAAAGGCATCGAGAAGGCCCTCGACGGCGGTCGGGTAGGCGATATCGGGCACGCCGTGCAATCCCACGTGGAACAGTTCGGATATAGCATCGTCCGCGACCTGGTGGGCCACGGGGTGGGGCGGCAACTGCACGAGGAGCCGCAGGTGCCGAACTTCGGTGAAGCCGGGTACGGTGAACCGCTACGAGCGGGCATGGTCATCGCCATCGAACCCATGGTGAACATGGGCACGAAAGACGTGGCCATCAAAAGAGACAACTGGACCATCGTGACCCAGGACGGGCAGTTGTCGGCGCACTTCGAACACACCGTGGCGATTACCCGCAACGGGCCGGTCATCCTGACCTTGCCCGAGGGCGCCAACATTCCGTGCACGGTGTAAGAGACTGAACCCGGTGGCCCATTCGGCCCCAACAGGTGGAAGGAAAGCGAATTGCCAAATATGCCAAAGGAAGAAGCCATTGAGGTGGAGGGGACCATCGTCGAAGCGCTGCCCAACGCCATGTTTCGGGTGGAGCTGCCCAATGGCCACAAGGTGCTG
>DASYBA010000116.1:0-4166 GCA_036501005.1 Candidatus Xenobia bacterium
CGGTGGTGTCTGTGAATCCCCGAAAGGCTCCGCCGTTGACCGCACCACGGGTGCAGATGGGGGCGGTGGTGCTCAGGTCAATGTTTGCAATGACAACACAAGCGGAGTTCAGGGCGGTCAAGAAGGTGCAGCCGTATAGACTACTAGGAACCGTATAGTTCATGAATCCGCCCACCTGTGACACCGGACAGGTGAAGGTAAAGACCAGCGGCGTACCGGGCGACGCATGGGCACACTCGCCTATGAGGGTCCGACCGAGCCACTCGAAGTTGCAACCCAGGCCCCAGAAACCCGTGTAGTTGATATATCCGGTAGCGCCGAACGTCGTGATGGATGCGCCGTTTGGCATGCACTCGGTGCCCGTGTAAAATTTCTGGGGAACCAGCGTCGAGAAGCAGTCTACATGGTCAGCGGGGCAGAACCCTACGTTGCTGGTCACCAGAAGGGGCGACGACCAGGACGGGGCCGCCGACAGGGTCATGAGCAGCCCCGACAGAACCGCTCCTCTCAATAGCATCGTCATCTTCATCCAGCTATCCCATCTTTGTTATTCAAATTTACTGCGGTTGTCGCACAGACCGCCTAAATTCGATGCTATCCTTGAATGAGCCTTCAGTCTGGAACAGGGCCAGGAATTTCCTTGGTAAGCTAAGGATTCGGCCGGCGGCTTGTCGAAGATAGGCACTCCGTATGGGGCGCTCGTTGCGATATTTTTTGTTCAACAAGCCGTTCCGGGTCCTCTCCCAGTTTACGGACGCGAGCGGGCGTGAGACCCTGGCCTCCTATGGCCCCTTTCCTTCCGACGTGTACCCCGTGGGTCGGCTGGATGCCGACAGCGAGGGACTTCTCCTCCTCACCAACGACGGTCAGCTCCAGCACCGGCTGCTGGAGCCCCGCTACCAGCACGCCCGGGTCTACCTGGCGCAGGTGGAGCGCGTGCCCACCGCCGAGGTCCTGGCCCGGCTCGCCGCCGGCGTTCCCCTCGACGACCGGGATACGTTGCCGGTCGAGGTCTGCATGCTGGAAGCGGAGCCCGCTCTGCCCCCTCGGGACGTGCCCATCCGAGCTCGCAAGACCGTGCCCACCTGTTGGTTGCGCCTGGTCTTGCGGGAGGGGCGCAATCGCCAGGTGCGCCGCATGACGGCGGTGGTCGGACACCCGACGCTCCGCCTGGTGCGGGTCGCCATAGGTCCGTTGAATCTCGACGGTCTGGGCCCGGGCCAGTCTCGCGAGCTCTCGGCGCCCGAGGCAGAAGCGCTCTGCCTGTGGGCCGGTCGCAGTCCGGTGGTCGCTTGAGCGACCGCCTCTTCATCCGGGGTCTGCAGGCCGACTGCATCATCGGGCGAGCCGAGTGGGAACGGCTGGTGCGCCAGACGGTTTCCATCGACCTGGAGCTGCCGTGCGACGTACGCCACGCGGCCGGCCTGGACGACGTGGGCCCCGGCGTATTGAACACCAAGGCCATCTCCAAGCACACCAGCGCCTTTATCGAAGAGACCAGCTTCCAGCTTCTCGAGTCGCTGGCCGAAGCGGTGGCGGGACGGCTGCTGGAGACGTTTCCCTTGTCCTGGGTGCGGTTGTGCGTCAGCAAGCCGGGCGCGTTGCGGGGCACTCGCACGGTCGGCGTCGACATCCGCCGCCGCCGAGTCTTCATCAGCGTCGGCAGCAACCTCGAGCCGGACCAGAACATGGCGAAAGCCCGGGCCTGGCTGTCCGGGTCCTGGTCCCGGGTGTTCGAATCTGCGGCCTATGGCCCCCCCGGCCAGCCGGATTTCCAGAACGCGGTGGCCAGCCTGGTCACCGGGTGGTCGCTCAGCGAGCTGCGGGCCTGGCTGCGTGCCTTGGAGGCGCGTGCGGGCCGGGTGCGCACCGAAGACAAGTTCGCGCCGCGCCCCCTGGATCTGGACGTTGTGCTGTACGGTCGCTTCGTCAGCGAGGACATTTTCGAGCGCCCCTACGTGCTCGTCCCCATGGTCGAGCTGGCGCCGGAGTTTCCCATTCGGCGCACCACCCTGGCACAATTGCTGGCTGAGCGCCCCGATTTTCTCAGCCGAGTGACCGGCCACCATCCACCGGCAGCACCTGGCCCGTAACGAACGGAGCGTTCGCCAGGTAGAGAACGGCGGCGGCCACGTCGTCGGGGTGTCCGATATGCCCGAGGGGAATGCGTGACGTGTTGACCGGTCCTCCCGTGGTGGGCGGCAGGATGGCCCCGGGCGCGATGGCATTGACCCGCACATCAGGGGCCAGGTCCAGGGCCAGGGAGCGGGTGGCCGCCACCAAGGCCGCCTTGGACACGTTGTAGGCCAGGTGCCCGGGCCGGTTCAGGTCGGTGTCGACCAGGTTGACGATGCTGCCTTGGCGAGCCTTGAGCGCATGGGCACAGGCGAGGCTGGCCAACACGGGCGCTTCCAGGTTGATGCGGCGGAACCGTTCCCAACCGGCCCAGCCCGCGGTTCCAAAGATGGCGGCGCTGTTGACGAGCAGGTCCAGCCCGCCGAGCGCGGCGATGGCCTCGGCGCACAGACGCTGGACCTGCTCGGGGATGCTCACGTCGGCCTGCAGGGCAACCCCGCCGACCTCCCCCGGGTCCGATCCGTGGTAATGTACGGCGACCCGCCACCCCTCGCGGCGCAACCGCTCGACGATGGCGCGCCCGACCCGGACCGCTCCTCCCGTCACCAAGGCGGTGCGAGCTTGAATTTTATCCGGAATTTTGTCCGGAATGTCCGCACTCACGAGGCCCTCGGTAGTCGCATTCGAAACCGGGCCCCGCCCCCCGGCGCATTCTCGGCCACAATGCTGCCCCCAATGCGCTCGATGAGGTGACGGGTGATGGAGAGCCCCAACCCGGTGCCGCCGACCGCCCGGCTGCGGCCCTTGTCGATGCGGTAGAACCGCTCGAAGATGCGGTGCAGGTAGCGAGGTTCGATACCGGGACCGTTGTCGGTCACGGTGACTTCCACGCCGTCGCCGCCGGGACGGACGGCCAGGGTGATGGTGCTGCCGGCCGGCGTGTACTTGATGGCGTTGTCGACCACGTTGCCCAGGGCCCGTACCAGGTCCTTGCCCGCCATGGCGACCTGCAGAGGCTGCGGGCGATCATACACCAGCCCGTGGCTGCGAGCGGCGGCCGCGGCAGAAAACTGTTCGAAGACCTCGCCCAGGGCGGTCGCGGCATCGCAGGCGCCGGCCGGAGTCGGCTGGCTGGTCTCCTCGGCCTCGGTGAGGTCGAGCAGGTCCTGGGCCAGTTCTCGCAGGCGGTCGGCTTCCCGGGAGGCTCGGGCGAGGAAGGCGTCCCGGCTCTCCGGGTCGTCCTTGGCGCCCAGATGAAGGGCTTCCAGGGCGGTGGCCAGCGCCGTGACGGGGGTGCGGAGCTCGTGGCTGGCGTTGGCCACGAACTTGCGTCGCATGCGATCCACCCGCACGTAGTCTGAGACGTTGTGCAGCACCGCGACCCGCCCGTTGGGAATGTCGAAGATGTGGAGCGTGAGGTGGCGGTCGCGGTCGGGGACGCGGATGAGGTCCCGCACCTCGGTGGTGGTGGCCAGGGCCGCCAGCACCTGGCCCAGGGGCTCGCTGGCATCCTCGGTCGAGCGGTGGCCGATGATGTCGCCACACTCCAGCAGGTGCGCGGCCGACGGGTTCGCATAGGTCACGCTGCCGCTCGAGTCGGCCACCAGCACCCCGTCTTGCAGCCCGGCCAGGATGCTGAAGAGCGTCGAGCCCGTGATGCGGGGCTTCATGGGTCGAAGCGGTAGCCGCGGCCCCGCACGGTCACGATGTGGCGGGGGTTGGAGGCGTCTTGCTCGAGCTTCTCCCGCAGCCAGCGAATGTGGACGTCCAGCGTCTTGGCTTCGCCCTCGAAGTTCTCTCCCCACACCTGGGAGAGAAGCTCTTCTCGCCCGATGACGGTGCCCCGGCGTTCCATGAGGAGCGCGAGGAGGTCCATCTCGCGGGGGGCCAGCGCCACCGGGCGGCCGCCAAAGGTGAAAGTGGCCGCCCGCCGGTCCAGGACGAAGTGGCCTGCCTCCAGCAGCGGGTTGACCTCCGGCGGCGGGGTATCGTGGGCCGATCGGCGGAGCAGGGCCTTGACCCGGGCCTCCAGCTCGCGCAGGCTGAACGGCTTGACCACGTAGTCGTCGGCCCCGGACTCGAGGCCGAGC
>DASYBA010000117.1:0-7628 GCA_036501005.1 Candidatus Xenobia bacterium
CGACCAACTTCCAGAACCGATCCTTGTCCGGCCAGTCGGGGGCGCCCTCGTACATGACGCTGGTCGCCCCATTGCACAGAGGACCGTAGAGGATATAGGAGTGGCCGGTCACCCAGCCGATGTCGGCCGTGCACCAGTAGACGTCCTCTTCGTGCAGGTCGAAGATCAGCCGGTGCGTGGTGGAGGTGCCGAGAAGATAGCCGGCCGTAGTGTGCACAATGCCCTTGGGTTTGCCGGTGGTGCCGGACGTATACAGGAGGTACAGCACGTCCTCCGCGTCCATGGGCTCCGCGTCGGCCCGTGGACTGGATTTGTCGACCAGCTCGTGCCACCAGTGGTCGCGGCCTGCCTGCATGGACGTGGAGACGTCCGATAGACGTTTGACCACCACCACCGTCTTGACGTCGGGGCACGATTGCAAAGCCTCGTCGACGTTGGTCTTGAGCGCCACCACATTGCCCCTGCGCCAACTGCCGTCTTGGGTCAAGACGATGCGGGAATCCGCATCGAGAATACGGTCGCGCAGGCTCTCGCTGGAGAAGCCGCCGAACACCACGCTGTGCGGGGCTCCGATACGGGCACAGGCGAGCATGGCGACCGGCAGCTCCGGCACCATGCCCATGTAGATGGTCACCCGGTCGCCCTTCTTGACCCCCAGACCGCGCAGCATGCTGGCAGCTCGGTTGACCTCGCGTTCCAACATGCCGTAGGTGAGCACACGCTCGTCGCCCGGCTCGCCCTCCCACATGATGGCCGCCTTGTTGCGGCGCCAGGTGCGGGCGTGTCGATCCACGCAATTGACGGCCACGTTGAGGCGGCCGCCGGAGAACCAGCGGGCGTGCGGGACTTTCCAGTCCAGAACGGTGTCCCACTTTTGCATCCACTCGAGATTTTCAGCCTCTCGGGCCCAGAAGGTCTCGAGGTCTTCGTTATAGATGGCTTTGTCCGATACGAGAGCCCGGTCGCGGAACGCCTCCGACGGGGGAAACGACCGCTGTTCAGACAGGAGCGCTTCAATCTGGCTCATGCAAACCTCCGCGTCGAATGCAGGGAGACCATGTCCTTGACCGTCAGAAGGCCGGGCCGAGCCAGCATCATGACCGGTATCGCATTGACCATGACGGCGGCCGTCGCGACGTCGCCGGGCACCCCGTTGTTGATGCGCATGTGCACGTCAGGCGTGCCTTGGATGCGCACCTCGTCTCGCGGATCGTCGGCGCCCAGGAAGGCCTCGAAACGGAGTTCGACCACGGCCTGCCCATTGGATCGGACGATGCACTCCTGGCGGAGGCCGGCGACCTGGCCGGCCTCGACCTTGAGGAGGCGGCCGTTGAAGGGCCGATCGACCACCACGGGTTCGAGCTTCTCGGCGATCTCAGCCTCTTTCCAACCGAGGGCATCGGAGAGAATCCAGGCCGACTCCGGCAATCCGATATGACCGAACCGGCCCGTGGCCACCGCGGCCTGGAACTGCGCGGTCGTCATGGTCGCGCCGATCTTCTTCTGGAAGCCGAGGCGCTTGGCGTCGGCGTCCATCCTCCGCAAGACGGAGACATGGCGCACCTCCCGGCAGACGCCGGTGAGAATGAGGGGCAGCAGGTCCATGACGAAGCCTGGGTTCACGCCCGACCCCAGCAGGGGAACACCCTTTGCCTTGGCCAGGCTATCCAGCTCGGCCGCCAGTTGGGCATGCCGCTGGTAGGGCCAGGAAAGCTCTTCGCACGTGCTGACGGTGCGCAGTCCCGCGTGGACCAGCGTTCGCAGCTCGTGGTGGACGTCGTGGAGGAAAGAGCCGGTGGCGTGCAGCGCGACGTCGGCGTGGGTCGCTCGGAGCAGGTCTTCGGCCGGCGACTGGACCTGGACGTCGGCGGTCTTGCCGCCGCACACCTCTCCCACGTCGTGCCCCACCTTGTTCGGATCGATGTCGAAGGCCCCCACCAGTTCCAGGATGGGCCGCTCCCGGATGATGGACACCATCATCTGCCCCATGGCGCCCAGACCGACCTGAACGACCCGAATTCTTTTCATGTCCCCTCCTATACCCTGTTTGGCGGGAAGTTCTGAGGGGGTGAAGCGAGAATCCTTCAATCCATGCGGTGGTGGCTCGCTTTGATGCTGGTGGGAGTGGCTGTGGCGCAAGCTCCGGAACTGTTTGTCGAGGCATGGCCGGCAGCCGACGCCCTCTTTCACCAGGACGCGCGCTGGCGGGGAGCCGACGACGCCTACTCGGTCGACCTGGGCGGCGATCGGACGTTGTGGCTGTTCGGCGACACGTTTGTCGACCTGGCCGGGGTCTCACGGGCGCACGGCGTGATGGTGCATAACACGGTGGGTCTGCAAGTGGGGCGCAATCCTGCGACGGCCCGCATGCAGTTCTGCTGGCGGTCAGGCCCAGACGCGTTTTTTCCGTCGGCTGGCGAGACCTATTACTGGCCGGGCGATGGGGTGCGGGTGGGCCACTCGCTCCTGGTCTTTCTGATGGCGGTCCACGCGGTACCAGGGGGCATGGGGTTCGAGGTCACGGGCTGGCGGGCGGTGCGGGTCGGGGACGTGAGCGGGGACCCCTCGTCGTGGACCGTTGAACCCGTCGCGTCTCCCCAGAATCCGTGGCACGTCGTCGTGGGGTCAGCGAGCGTGCTGGTTCGCGGGGACTGGGTGTATGCTTACGGCACGCACGAGCCCGGCGTGCACGACGTCTATCTGTGTCGCTGGCCCGTCGAGCGGCTGGCGGCAGGCGATTTGCAGGGCGCCGAGTGGTGGACTGGGGCCGGCTGGTCTCGGGAGGGAACCCCTGCGCCGGTGCTGCACGATGGGCAGACGGAGTTGACCGTGCACTGGGACCGACACCTGGGGCACTTTCTAGAGGTGCAGACGGTCGGCTTCGGCGACGCGTCGGTGGCGGTGCGGGCGTCTCGGGCGCTGGTCGGGCCGTGGTCCGAGCCGCAGCCGGTCTTCGAGCCGTCGGTGGGGGCGGAGGTGTTCGTGTATGCCGGCAAGGCGCACCCGGAACTGTCAGGAGCGCCGCTGGTGCTGACGTACGCGAACAACGTGATGAGCCTGGATCGGGTGGTCCACGACGAGTCCCTGTATTATCCTCACTTCTTGCGGGGGTGGTGGCGGTGAGTCCCGTTTTGCAGGCGAGCCACCTTCGCAAGGTGTTCGACGAGCACGTGGCGTTGGATGATCTGTCGTTTGTCGTCGAGCCCGGCGAAGTGGTGGGTCTATTGGGCCCGAACGGTGCCGGCAAGTCGACCGCCATCCAGATCCTCCTCGGGTTGACCAAGCCGACGTCGGGCCAGGTCACGGTGTTCGGCCTGGATCTCGAGCGAGACCGGGAGGCCATCCTGCAACGCTGCAATTTCACCTCTGCCTACACCAGCCTGCCGCCCAACCTGACGGTGCAGCAGAATCTGGTCGTGTTCGCGGGGTTGTACGGCGTATCGAAAAGCAGGGTCGGAGAGCTGGCCCCGGTGGTCGGAATTGAAGGGCTCATGCAGCGGAAGTGCGGCGAGCTGTCGTCGGGAGAGAGTACCCGCGTCAACCTGTGCAAGGCGCTATTGAACGACCCGGAGCTCTTGTACCTGGACGAGCCCACGGCCAGCCTGGACCCGAACCACGCCGACAAGGTGCGCAAGCTGTTGCAACAGATTCGGTCGGTGCGCCCCATGGCCATGCTGTACACCTCGCACAACATGAAAGACGTGGAAGAATTGTGCGATCGGGTCTTGTTTCTCCACCGGGGCAAAGTGATGGCGGAGGGGACGACCCAGCAGGTGCTCGATCGCTTCCAGCAGCAGTCGCTGGAAGACGTCTTCATCCGCGTCGCCCGGAGCGGCGACCTGCTGCAGGGGGACGAGTGAACTGGGGGCGCGTGTCGGCACTGGTGTTGCGGTATGCCTACCTGCACGCCGGCAGTGTGCCGCGGCTGGTGGAAATGATCTTCTGGCCCATCATGGACCTGTTGATGTGGGGCTTCATCAGCACCTACTTCCAGCATCTGTCGGGCGCCGTGTCGTTTCTACTGGGCGCCATCATCATGTGGGACGTGTTGTATCGGTCGCAATTGAGCGTATCGGTCTCTTTCCTGGAGGATCTGTGGACCCGCAACCTCTTGAACTTGTTCGTAGCGCCCCTGCGGTTGCGGGAGATGGTCGCGGCCCTGTGCATCGTGGCGCTGGCGCGCACTGGGGTGGTGGTGGGGGTGATGGGCACCCTCGCTCTCGCCTTGTGGTCTTTCAGCCTCACGTCCATGGGATGGGCCATGCTGCCGCTGTTCGCCAACCTCTTGTGGATGGGGTGCTCGCTGGGCCTGGTGGCGGTGGCGTTGTTCTTGCGGTATGGGCAGGCAGCCGACAGCCTGGCGTGGGGCATTCCTTTCATGTTCCAGCCGCTATCGGCGGTGTTCTACCCCGTTTCGTCTTTGCCGGGGTGGCTCCAGCCGCTCTGCTTGATGTTGCCTTCCACGCAAGTGTTCGAGGGCATGCGGGCGGTGCTCAGAGGGGAGGCCTTCCCGAACGAACACCTGCTGCTGGCAGCCGTATCGAACGTGGTGTTGATGGGATTGTCGGCCAAGTTCTTTCGGTGGATGTTCCAGCAGGCCCGCATCGACGGTCACCTGGCGCGTTTGGGCACAGAGTAGGCACACAGGGCGGTGACAGGACAGAGCGCACACTGTGGCGAGGTGCGGCGGCACAGAGACTGGCCGTGGCGGCGCAGCACGAGCGAGGCTGAGGTGAGCGTCGGGCAGTCGCGGGGCAGTTCGGCCTGGGCGGCCTTCTGCACGGATCGATAGGTGGCGGGGTAGTTCTTGTCTTCTTCGCCGTAGCCCAGGCGCAGCAGAACTCGCAGGGCGTTGGAGTCCAGGGCCAGGATCGGTTGGCGACCGGTGAAGAGAAGGAGCTTGTCGACGCCGGGGTCGCCGATGCCCGGGAAACGCTTGAGGTCCCGGCGGGTGGGCTGGGCGGGCAGGTCACGGGCCAGCGTGGCAATCTCCAGCCAGTGATCGATGCGAGCCTGCGGTCGCATGCCGCCGCGTGCGGCCAACTGCAGCAGGGTCTCGAAGGGAGTGGACAGCAGGCCATCCGGGGAGAGATTCGGGAACCCTCGCATGATGTCGTCGCGACGGGTGTCGTCGACCAGGTAGCCGGCGTTCTCCCACATGACGAGTTCGAACACGGTCCGATAGGGCGGTTGTGGGTCACCGTGTTGAAGGGTGAGGGCTTGGAGCACCTTCTCCAGTTGGGTCACGATGGATGATTCGGCAGGGCTCCTTCCACATATCCTCCGCCAGCGGGTATTTATAGCACGCGGCAGTCGTGGCCGACGGTGCGCACCGTCGCCGCGTTGGGCCAACTGCAGGCTCTGGAAGTGGGCGACCGCAGGCCTCCTCCAGGCGGGCTCGGTGCCGGTTGCCGACCGTTCGATATATGAGAAGACGCATCGATTCTCGCACAACATATCTTCCGCCAGCGGTCATATCGGGTATTTATAGAACGGCGGCGCCAGGGCTGGTCAGTCCTGGCCAGGGCTTCTCCAGGCTATACGCCCAGACCACGTGGACGACGGCGACAGACAGGCACACGAGCATGATCAAAAACAGTGGCATCGCCTCGTCCTCAGGCAATGCACACAGTTCAGGGGGTCCTTTCCACGCCGGGAGCGTCAGGATGACATCCAGCAGGTTGACGGACTCGCCGGTCGCGGGGATCCCGGGCATGAGTTGGGCATCGTCCTCAAGGTGTTGCAATAAGCGATATAGCCGGGGGGCTATTGCACCGAATTGAGCCGTCACCAGCACCAGGAAACTCAGTTGGAGTGCGACCACGAAGCCCAGATGGACCAGCTCGGGAGGGGCGTGGCGCTGCCACAGGTCGTAGGATGAGGGAAAAATGGCCAGCGAGACGACCAGGAGCGTGAAACAGAGGGTCTTGAGGGTCTGCCTCCACGCTTTGTAAGGCCGGGCGCCGTCCAGGGCTTCGCCCACCCCCGTGGTGCAGCCGTATACGACCAAGGCAACCCATGTCACCAAGGCGGGGGCGGGGCGGAGGTCTGCCAGTTCGACAACCAGGCCCAACAAGCATAGCTCACCCAATAAGGGAGCCAGGCAGACGGCAAGCTTGGCCACGAGCATATGGAATGGGGTAAGCATGCTAGGCCAGTCGCGGGCTTCGCCCACGACGCCACAGCCCAGGCGGGCCGACGTGAAGACCAGATGGAGCGAGTAGCAGGCGACGAGGACCTCGGCCCACTGTTCGGGTTCGGCGGACAGACAAACGAGCAGCGCCGAGCCACCCACAGCCAGCGCTGAGACCGCCAAGCCAGGATACGGGTACGAGTGCCGCCCCGCTCGTCCGACATAGCGGCGCTCCCACTCCCAGGCGATGGCGATCCGCAGGCCTTCCACCCGGTCATTATAGCACGCGCGGCGGACGGGCTCGCCAAGCGATACAGGGCACAAGAGGACCGTTTTCAGGGCGCCTGAATCGTGCCGTTGGCAAACAGCAAGACATGGCGATCATGTACTTTGCCGTCCTGTTCCGCCTTGAACAGGCGAACCACGTCGGCGGGAAAGTGACTGGCCTTCGCCGCATCTGCCATGTCGGGCGCAAAGTTGGTGCCGTTGGCGCCGGAATAGACCTGCACCCACTGGGACCCCTGCAGCGTGAAAAGTGCGTAGGTGACGAAGACGACGCTCGATTGACAGGGAATGGGCGATTCGCAGGAACTGATCAAGATCGCGTACTGTCGGCAGATCAGGAAGTTCACGTTCAACGGGTCAGTGTTGTCCCCACTTTTTACCCCGTCCGCATGGTCCTTGAGCTGCGTCTTCACCAGAGAGGTTTCCAGGGGCGTAAGAGGCCGTCCGGCCGCCATGACCCTGGCAGTGGCCAGGAGAACCAGGAGAGACCAGGCAAGCGGTTTCACACCGATGGCATTTAACGGCCTTGCGACTGGCCCCTGCCAGTATGCGTGACCATCGTCACAATCCATGGTATTCGAAGTGATATTTCTCACCTTTCGAAGGTGAGCCAAATCACCAATGGGCGTTAACATCTTACCGTTGGAAAAAACGGCATGAAGCCGTGTTTCCTGTCATTTCTGACCCGTCGAGTTAACAATTTGTTTACGCGATTCTGAGGTTTCGGAGACGATGTGGAGAAGCGGAAAGACGTATGATGGGGTCACAGAGCGATACAAAGAGTTCGAAAAGTGTGGAGGTCATCAGAAATGTTCAGTCTCAGCAGCACGTTTGCCCAGCAGAACCAGGCCCTGGCAACGTTTGACAACCAGTACGCCACCCCGGGTGCCTCCTGTTCTTCGACGAATTCCCAGCAAATGCAGGAACTGCTGATGGTCATGATGATGGGCGGCGCCGGGGGCACCGGCGGTGGCACGGGCATTGACCCGCTGATGATGGCCATGCTGGATGGCGGGCAGCAGAGCAGCCCCGTGTCTGGGTTGCCGACCGATCCCTCGCAGACCGTGTTGAGCACCAATCCCGTATTCAATGCCGGCTATCAAGGCCAGGTGAGCGACTTCTTCGGTAACACAGAGAGGAACGCCGGGCAGGACAACTGGGTCAACCAGCTCGGGTGGGACAACACCGCCAGCACCACCGGGAACAACAA
>DASYBA010000118.1:0-3648 GCA_036501005.1 Candidatus Xenobia bacterium
TTCTCGTTGTCCAGCCGAGAGTTCAATGGCCGAATCGTGGGACCTCCATATTCCCGTGTTGAAATAGTCTCAAGCCGTTGCACCCGCAAGGCCACGCCCCGGCTGCGCAGACCTTCGAAGATGGCTTGCGCAAATCCGAACCACGACGTCTCGCCCGCATGGCACAGGTGGTAGATGCCGCTTCGAAAGCGGCTGGATGCCATGGCCTGTCGCACAGCCTGCAAGGACAGCGCCGCCAGGTGCGGCGCGTAGGTGGGGGCTCCCACCTGATCGTCCACGACCCGCAGGCTGTCTTTTTCCTGGCCGAGTCGAGCCATCGTTTTCACAAAGTTGCGACCGGTCGCATCGTAGACCCACGAGGTTCGAAAAATCAAGAATCGCCCGCCGGCGGCGGCTACCGAGACCTCCCCGGCCAGCTTCGAGCGCCCGTAGGCATTGAGGGGATGCACCGCATCGGTCTCCCGCCACGGCCGCTCGACTTTGCCATCGAACACGTAATCCGTCGAATAGTGCACCAGGGGAATATCCCGAGCGGCGCACCATGCGGCCAGCACGCCCGGCGCCCGACCGTTGATGTCGGTGGCCAGTTCTTCCTCCTCCTCTGCCTTGTCGACGGCCGTATACGCAGATGCGTTGACGACGGCGTCGGGCCGAAGGAGCTCCAGACGCTCGAGGACATCGCCCACCCGAGACATGTCAGCCTCCGCCCGAGACAAGCCGCGGCCATCGTTCCCCAGGATCTCGATACAAGCACGCCCCACCTGACCTGTGCTGCCCAATACGACGATCATGGAAGGTGCACCGCCTGGGCCATGCGGTCGGCCAGGAAGCGGGTAAAGTCCGGCCCGTAATGCACGTCGTCGACGTAGATCTTTCGATGCCCGTACGCCTTGGCCAGGTCGCCCAGGTAGACTGTATCGGGATCGGTTTGCAGTGCGGAGTAGACCAAACGATATACCTCCTGATTACGCGGGCTGAGGGGCGGCGGCGTGCGATGCAGGCTCATGTCGTAATCGACAAAGGGACACGGCTGCCAGAAGAACCAGGTCTGCACGCCGTCGGCCTGTCCCACCTGCGAAGCCAGCCGACGGTTGGCCCGGTACATGTCGAGCACATACTTCGAAACCTGTCCGGTGGGGGCACTGTCTTCCGCCATCGCCAGCTTCTGCACCGCTTTGTGTTCCATCTTCTGCCGCAAGTAGAAGGCCAGCTTGACCAGCGGAATCCACTGATAGTTTTCCAGGTCGTTGCTCTTGCCCACCTGGTCGCGATGGAGCAGATCCGACAGACGCGGCGTCATCCACGGCTGGTCGCGTTGGTAGGAAAGCTGGTAGACGTCGTTGAGGCCGTCGAGAAAGATGGCCACGTCGGGCCGGTGCCCTGTCTTCAACAACCGATAGAAGAGCAACACTTCTTGCGACGAGTAGTACAAGGGCCGGCCGTAGTTGACGAGATGGACGGGCCGCTGCGGATACTGAAGCTGCAGGGAGGCCCACAGAGCCGAGCCCAGGGTCCACGCATCGGCAGTATCCCATCCGAATACGGTACTGCCCCCGAAAAGGTAGACTTCGACCGGCTTGCCCGCCGGGGTTCCCGTCGGCGACACCGTATGTCGAAAGGGAAACTCCGGGTCTTTTCCCTCGACGTTGACAAAGCGACCTTTGTACAACGGCGGTCCATACTGCACCCACGGTTGATACGCCACGCCCAGGTTCGAAAACTGCGTCATGTCGTCCAGCATGCCTTCGACATCCGATACGGGCTCGGCATAGGCTGCCATGTCGATATGGTCGAGCTGCCAGCCGGTTCGCCAGCGTCCCGGTTGCGGTCGTCCGTCGGTCGACGGGGGGGGCGCGCCCGGCGCAGGAGGGGGGGCCTCGGCCGGGGCGGGTTTGAAGCCAAACCCGATGGCCAGGTTGACCAGCACGAAGAGGACTGCCGTGTTGAAGAACAGCAGTGCGAGATCGTTCCATGCCTTGCTCCAGCGACCCACGAGCGCTGAGTTTACCCGAGAGCAGGGCGGTGGTCAAGCGAGACGGTATACCCCGGGGGAGGTGCTTCAACATGCCTGTGACCGCCAACGTATTCACCCTGTCCGACGCCCTGGTCAACGAGCTGGTCGAACTGCAACCCGTCACTGCGACCATGGTCGGCATTCCCGGCCACGACGACGAATGGGACGACTACAGCCTGGAAGGGTGCGATCGGCTGGAAGCCCTGCTCCGCGCCACCAGTGAGAGGCTGCGCGGCCTGCCGGCCCCGTCGGCTGCCTGGGAGACCCTCGCCCGCGACGTCATGGAGGAGTTCCTGCACAAGGAGCTGGACGTCTTTCGCCACCAGGATCACCTGCTGGCGCTCAACAGCATCGAGTCGCCGTTCCAGAACATCCGCCAGGTGTTCGACGTCATGGACAAGAGCACGCCAGCAGGCTGGGAACACATGGCGACGCGGCTGGAAAAGATGGAGCAGGCCACCTGGAGCTACCAGGCCCGCCTGGAATCGGCCCGTCGGGTGGGCCACGTGGTTGCCCGCCGCCAGGTCCAGACCGCCATCGAGCAGGGTCGCGTCAACGCCGGCCCGCGCTCCTCCTTCAACGATCTGGTGACCGCGTGCCCGCCAGCCCAGCGCGGGCGGATGGAGAAGGCCGCCGCCCACGCCTGCAAGTCCTACCAGGAGCTGGGCGACTACCTGGAGCGAGTGTACCTGCCGCATGCGGTGGCCGAGGATGCCGTCGGCCGGGAGCGGTACGAACGCTCTGCCGGCCGCTTCCTGGGCGCCCGCCTCGATGCGGATGAAGCCTACCGCTGGGGCTGGGACGAGGTCCATCGCATTGAAGCCGAGATGACGCGTCTGGCGAAGCTCATCGACGCCGACAAGAGCCTCTCGCAGGTCATTGCTGTCCTCCGCGAGGACCCCGCGCATGCCTCCCCGAGCCAGAGCGCGTTCATCGAGGTCATGCTGGCCCGGCAGAACCAGGCGATGAGCGATCTGTCGGGCACTCATTTCGACATTCCCGACCAGATTCGCCAGGTCACGGTGCAAATGGCGCCGCCCGGGGGGCCTCTCGGCGCCTATTACATCCCGCCCACCGAAGACTTCAGCCGGGCGGGCAGCATCTGGTATTCGGTCGGCGACCACGAGCACGTTCCGCTCTTCGACCAGATCAGTACGGCGTATCACGAGGGCTTCCCCGGGCACCACCTGCAGTGTGGCATCCAGGTGGCCCTGGCTGACAAGCTGAGCCGCCTCCATCGCCTCTTCGTCTGGTATCCCGGCTATGGCGAGGGGTGGGCGCTCTACACCGAGCGGCTGATGCACGAACTGGGGTATTTCGAAAAACCCGAGTACGAGCTGGGCATGTGGGCGTGCCAGTTGATGCGGGCCTGTCGGGTGGTGGTGGACATCGGTTGTCACCTGAAGCTGCCGATTCCTCCAGGCGAAAGCTTCCACCCTGGGGAGGTCTGGGGGTACGACCTGGCCGTGGCGTTTCTGCATGAACGGGGCGGCCTGGCGCTCGATCGGTCGGTCTCGGAGGTGGTCCGCTATCTGGGGTGGCCCGGCCAGGCGATTTGCTACAAGCTGGGGGAGCGGGCCATCCTCGCACTCCGAGACGAGCTCAAGCAGCGTCCCGGCTTCAATCTCAAAGAC
>DASYBA010000119.1:0-9279 GCA_036501005.1 Candidatus Xenobia bacterium
CGTCGACAGGTTCGACCTCCAAGCCGGTGGCTGGAGGTTGGACTTTCTCCTTGAGCTTCATGCGGACTCCCTTGCCAATGTCAGGCGTGGGGTTTCACGCGGGCTGGCCTGGAATCCTTGAAGGAGGTCAGTTGGTCTTCGGGGAGGCGGGCGGGGCCGGTTCTGACAGCGTCACCTTGTCGAGCGTGCCGCAAGGGTACTCGACGTGTTCACCGTTGAGGCGCACTTCATCACCGGGCAGTACCACCTGGAATATGCTGGGAATCTGTTTCCTAAGGTTGCCTGGAACCACCATGTTGCTTGTCCCCCCAATCAACTTTTACGGGGCCATCATAGCGGGCAGGGAGCATCGGATATCGCAAATCCGTTAACGACGTGTTGCCGTTCTGTTAACAGTCATGCGACCGGCAGTTCGGAGAGCAGGCGGTCGAGGGTCGCCAGAATGGCAGACGACACCATGCGCTGGGTCGGGTCCTTGGCCATCATCTTGTCGATCAGGTCGGACAGCGTGGGCGACACGTCCGGCTTCCACTTGCTGACCGGCGGCGCCACCTCCGTCAGGATGAGCAGACACAGCGTGGCAAAATCCTTGCGCTGAAAGGGCCGACGACCCGCCACCCCCTCGTAGAGGATGACGCCTAGCGAGTAGATGTCGGAAGCGGGCGAGGTCTCGGTCGCCCGCAGGTGCTCGGGCGACATGTAATGCACCGTGCCGAGGGCGGTGTTGTTGCCCGTCAGGCTGTGGCTTTGCAGTCGGCCGGCAAAGCCGAAGTCCATCACCTTGGGTCGACCCGATTCCGTGACGATGATGTTGTCCGGTTTCAGGTCCCGATGGATGACGCCGGACCGGTGGGCGGTCTGCAGGGCCACCACCACTTCTCGCATGACCTCCAGCAACCGCCGGGTGGACATGCCCTGCGCAATGGCTTCCTTCAGGGTCTGGCCCCGCACCAGTTCCATGACCATGAAGCGCGACTTGTCCTCCGACCCCGCCTGCTGCCACGAGCCCCAGTCCAGCACCTTGACCAGGCCGGGATGGTTGAGCGCACTACAGATGCGGATCTCCCGTTCGAAACGATGACCGTGCTCGCCGCCGACCTGATAGAGAATCTTGACCGCCACGCGCTGGTCGGCTCGAGACAGGCAGGCCGCCTCGTAGACGACCCCGGCGCCGCCCCGCCCGATCAGGCTCACCAGCTTGTAAGCCTGCTGCCGCTCCGAGGTCAGCATCTGGCCGGCGAAGTCTGCCCCGACCGTGTTGTGGTCCACCGGTTGCGTGACCACGGGCTCGTCGGGCTCCCGGCGCCGGGAGCAGAGCCACACCCACGCCAGTCCGGCGCAGAGCAGGACCAGGACCCCCGCCTCGACCTGCCAATAGCTGAAGGGTCCGTACATGGCCAGCAACTGAATGGGGGGAGCCGGGGGCGCTGGATAGGTATCGGACGGCGTATCGAGTACGCCTTTTCCCACCGTCACCTGGGTCGGCAGGAACAGCTTTCCCAGGCTAAAGGTCAACTCTGTCTGCTCGAAGGCCCGTAACACCGTGACCCCGCCATCGTCATGGACCACCAGGGGAACGCTGGTCTTGGTGTCGGGATCGGTGGTCGCCACGGCGGCCCCAGGCGGCGAGGTCAGGAAGTGGACCGTCTTGCTAAACCCCAGTTCGGTGGCCAGGGCGGGCGCGGCGTTCGGGTTATAGGGGCGCAGGATGTTGGCATTGAGCAGGTCGTTGCGGGAGCCTGGCATGAGCGTCCACGAGCCCATCTGGCGACTCCACGCCATGACCGCCGTGAAGTCGTCAAAGTGGTCGCGGTGGAATCGATAGGTGTGAGGCTTCGACGCATCGACCTGCAAGACGTACAGGTCCTCTTCTGGGGTACTCAAGCGGGGGGGGATGCGGCTGGCGCCCTCCTCCGTCAGGGTGGCGCTGCCCGGCACGGTGCGGAACCAGAGCCATTGGGGATCGGCCTGCGCCGCCGGGCAGAGAAGGCACGGGACCGCCAGCCAGGCCCAGGCCTGCTTCAGTCGTAGTAGCACGCCGCGGTCGGATCCTGCACGACCCGAAAAAGCCATTCGATATGCTTGGTCAGGGTGCGACCGATAGACAGGGGCGGCAGGTTGTCCAGGGTAAAGAAGCCCACGTCCGTCGTCTCGTCGGAGGCACGGGGTTCGCCCGGCTCAGCCTCACACTCAAAGAACATCTTATAGATATGGAAGGTGTGGGGGGGCGCCCCGTGGCGGTCACGATCCCAGACCCCCAGCAGGCGGCGTGCCCGCGTCTTGAGACCCGCCTCCTCCCAGATTTCCTTCTCGACGTTCTCGGAAGGCGTAAGACCGACGTCAGCCCAGCCACCGGGCAGCGTCCAGCCCCCGTCGGCCCGCTCCTGGACCAACAGGAGCCGGCCCTCTCGAAACACCGCGCCGCGCACGTCGACCTTGGGGGTGGCGTACCCCTCCTGGGCGGCAAACGCGGCCTCGACAGGCGCCGGATCGCAACCGTTCGACAACAACTCAGCGGCCAGCCGGCGCAGCTCCTCGTAACGATTCCGGTCGTACGGGTCGGTGGTGAACGTCAGCCCGGTCTGCGCCATGGCCTGCAAGCGCTGGGCGACGACGTCAGCGCGCATCTTCAAAGGAGGGCGGGGGTTCGCTTTTGCGGGTAATGTTCACAGCATCTCCCTTCACTTCAATGCTCTGCATGCGGCGCAGGGCAACGGTCTCGACGGTCAGCACCGTGGGCGATATGAAGCTACGCTGCCAGGTGCCCCCCGGGTCGTGGGGCGAACGCCAGGTCACCGACCACATGTCCTCAGTGCCCACTCGCACCCAGGTCGTATCGAATGGGGCCTCGCCGTCCAGGCGGCGGTCGTCGTCACTGACGATGGGGTATTGCAGGCCGTGACTGCGCAAGGCCTCGACCAGCTCGCCATCCACCACCGCCTCGGTACGCTTGGACCCTCCGCGCCGGGGCACACGGTGCACGTCGGCCTGTAGCTCACGGGGGCGGGGCGGTTGCCAGGCTGGATCGGGGACGACCACAGGCAGGCCCGTCGGCGGCAGATGTGCGCTGGGTTGAGGGGCCGTGTGGGTAGGGGATGGGGCGAGGGGCTGAGGGGATGTGACCGGACCGGGCGCAGGCGGGGCGGACTGCGCGAGGCGTTCTCGAGCGTGGTCCTGGATGGCGTCCTGCAGTGGTTGCGAGCGGTCCTTGGCGGCCTCCTTGGGCTCGGCGCTTTCCTCCAGCACCTTCTCAAACTGCTCGTCGACCTTCTCGAGCATGTCCCGCTTGACCTGGGTGGCGTCTGCCCCCAGCCTCTGCCAGTCGAGTCTAAACGGCTCCATGCCGGCCCTTATTCTCCGTCCGCCTCCCCGCCACCCTGGAGATGGGGAGGGCTTTAATGGGGGCCCTATGGTGGCGAGACGTACTTCTCCACCATCTGGACCAAGGCCAGAACGCGAAGGGCGGCCGGGTCGTTGCAACCGGGTTCCACCACAACCGTCCTCCTTCTTGGCATGCATCCAGCCTCTCTTGAATCGATAGGAGTTCTTGTGCGGGCAGCCCCGCCGGAGGGCCGCAATCCTGCCAGTTTAAATGGCCCCGTCCATGAAAGGAACTTGGCGCAATGCCGCGCCGCTTTTGCCGATATGGATCCTCCACGAGTGCTGTGGACTCAGGCTCGGACTGTCGTAAATTGCCAGCATTTCGTCTGTCAAGACAGGGGCCCAGATTCTACCGCTTTCACGTCCGGGCGCCCCTGATGACACAACCGACACGGCGCCAGCGGTGCGTCGCTAACGACGGGGTCCAGGGCCAACCACACACCGTCTCGCTGCCGCACGTTCCCATCGTACCGCCCGGCTGATGATTGTCCCGGCACTCCCCCGTCCCACGGCCTCGCATCAACGGCTGGCCAGATCTCCATACGGGCTGAGGACCTGGCTTTGCTTCGGGAGCACGCCAGCCTTGCGATCTGGAGGGCGCCAGTACAGAAGAAGTTGGTCCTGGTGAGGGTGCTGACCGCGGGAAAGACCCCCCCGTGGGTCGTCCACCGATGCGTACCGGCCGCGTACACCACGGGGTGCGGCAATGCCTGATGCACAGTCCCGCCGCTTCGACTGGCGATAGGGCATTCGATTGGAACGCCTCGACGGCATCGGGTTACCAGCCATTGAGCGCTCCGCATCCTTCGTCACGCCGGCCCCGCAACACATGGCATGTTGATTCGCACGTGAGGCTGCCAGGCGTTGGCTGCTGCTATCGGCGGACCACCCTCCGCTTGGATGGATATCGGTCCGGCCAACATCCTCGTGTCGAACTGGCATACGCACACATGGGCATTGTGCGTACGCCAGATCGACACGGCATTGGCACCTCGGGTCGGTGACCCAACTGTTCGTCAACTGGTGATCCAACTCGTCCAGGCTCATGGCCAGGCCCGCGATCACGAACTGAGGGTCTTCAACCGCAGGCCGGTGCCCAGCTACTTCGCTGACCTCCCTGCCCGATGCGACGGCCTGATCAGAGAAGCCCCGTAAGCAGACAGCCAGGCTCGACATCGCTATGCCATTGGCGAGAGTCGGTTCTGGCCAGCGACGACAGAAACTCATGCAGTGGCTGCGTGTCGCCGGACTGCAAACGGCGATAGTCAAGCTTGCCGCCCCGCATGAACCGATGCACAAAGTCTGTCAAAAACCACATGGTCAAGTGTGCCACATCCGGCGCGGCCATCGCCCACGTAGGGAGCAATACCACCAGCAACGCCACTGTCACCAACCTCGTCCATCCCATGGCCGTGTTTCTACCGCCGCACCGCCGCCCACTCCCCGTTCCGAGATCATTTCATCCTGGAAGCTGCTTGGTTGTCGTCTTGGGTGATCATTTGGCGCCGTCTCGGCTTACCCAGTGCAGAAGGTAGTACAGAGCATGCGGACCATGCGGCATCAATTCGACACATGGTGCGCCATACAAGCTCATCAGGTGATGACGATTCGGTGGTCTCTGAAAAGCCTCGGCGCTGGCTGGCCATGTATGGCGTTATGTCCGTGACATGCTGCAACCCTACGGAATGTCGCATAGGTTGGTGTCCATCAATGCCATAAAGGATTCCATCCTTGAGGACGGCAAAGTCGCACCACCGTTGAGTCAGAGAAATTCCGACCGCAGCCCCCGGTCCTTCACCTGCGAAATGTTCCAGCGGGAACTTGTGGGTGGAAAAACTTAGGGATACTCCCGTAGCGGAGAACGAATCGGCACGGACCTCCGCGACCAGGGCCGACTCGGTGCCTTCTATCTGGCCGGCCTCGACCACGCATGTGGGTGACGGCCCATCGTCGCTTCTACGTGAAAGGACGCCACCAAACCCTGCTGCCCTGTCCACCAGTCGCAATCATCAAAGAATGATGGACAGCGTTGTACTCTATGTTCGGGGCGCATCGACGTCAGACTGTCGACATACATTGCGTAAGGGTTCGCCCAAAACGGACAGAGTGTCCCGACGTCAAGGGGTCCTCCGCGAGGCGGCGATCGGGACCGGCGGGCCAGCTCTCAGCGCTGACACTGTCGCCTCCAAGAGAGCGCACTTTGCCCACCTCGCGGCTGGGGCCGAACCGGTTCTTGACGGCTTACCACCGCCATGGTCGACGGGGGGCTGCGGTCGCCGGACGGGGCCTGGTTCCAACAGCCGCCGCCGTTGCTGGCGGCAGCCGACGAGGGTAAGGGCCATGGTTGCACTAGGTCTGGCGGCCGCTTCGACTCACAGTCACGTCACGGTCTGACCCGCAACTGTCTGTCTGTATTCGACACCAGAACCACTGGCGCCAGCTCTAGAAAAAACTTTCTGGAAGGCTTGACGTCCCCATCTTGAATGGACATCATTAGTATATCTAATATTGGGGGTGCGGAGCAATGGGACAACAGGATTCTCCTCTGGAACCAAGTGACTATCGGGGGTGGTCGGCGGATGCGTTGCATCACGAGGCCGTGTCGATAAGGCGCCAAAACACGACTGGCCAGTTTCGCATGGCTATGTGCTTGCTGGCGTTGGAGAAGTGCCGTGGGTATGTTGCGCTGGGGGCCTCGTCGGTAGAGCAGTATGCTTCCACCAAATTGGATTTGCAGCGGCAGAAGTTCCGGGAACTGCTACGGGTGGCCCGGAGTCTGGAGGGGGCGCATTTCATGCGTCAGGCGTTCAGCTCCGCTCAGTTGAACTGGGCCCGCGTGCGGGAGCTCAGTCGACACGTCACAGCGGAGAACGATGCAGAATTGACGGCCTGGGGCCTGTGCCATACGGCTGAACAAATTCAGAACGCCCTGGTCATGTCGCCTCGGGCGTGGCGCGGGCAGGCGTCGTCCAGGCCGGGTGCCGATGGACAGGTGAGTTCGTCGGCGCCTGGGTCCGCACTCCCCTCCCCGTTTGAACACAGTTGTCCGGCCGTCCAAGAGCAACCTGCCGGTCCAGTTCAGGTCTTTCTAGAGAGCGGAGACACGGCAGCGGCCAGGACTGACCCTGCCCCTGTCCCTGCCAGCGATGGTCCCGCCCAAGCGGGAAAGGTCAAGGCTGACCTTGACGTCGATCCCCTCCTATCGGCATCGGCGGCTGGCGACGGTGAGACGCAATCCAATACTGTCGTGGCAGGGAGCGCCAGTCCGGGGGCTGCGGCGGGCGTGAAGGTGCGGCCAACCTTGCCAGAAGGGATCGGTTGCGCTCGTCGGCTCCGCGTGGCGCTGTATCTGTCGCCTGACGACTATGCGGTGCTCGAAAGGGCTCTGTCGAAAGTAGCCGCCGTAAAGGGCAAGCGAGTTTCACGTGAGAAGGCGGTCATGGACGTCTGTCGACACTTCCTGGGGTGCGGCACCGCACCCAGCAAGATTCGCTACCAGATCCTCGTCCATGAGTCGCAAGGGGGCCAGTGGTACGATACGGACCGTGGCCTGCTGCCCGTCTCTGAGCCGATCCAACGAATGGCGAACGGACGACCTCCCCTGCCGCCAGACGACGGTCAACTGCTGCTGACGAGTCTCCGATCTCGGCGCCCTCCAGGGCCCGGGCCAAAGAAGGCCGCAGTCGAAAGCCGCGTCGTCCCTGATCTGAACACCAGCGGAACCCCAATCTCCGAGGCCTCGAGCGCAGCAACCCCGACCTGCAATGGAGTTCGCCTGCCAGGGGTCGGTGCCGGGCCTGAAACGCTGCCTCAGTCTGGCAGTTCCAGCGGGAACTGCGAACGGTCGACCCAGGCCGGGCTTGACACGGCATCGTCGGGCTGCGTTTCGATATCGAAAGGCCTGCACGCGGGGAGCGTTGCTAAAGTGAACCGGCGGATCCCCCTGCCAACCCTGCGGGCCCTCTACCGTCGGGCCCAGGGCCGGTGTGAGGGGTGCGGGGAACGGCACGGTCTGCAGGTTCATCACGTCATTCCTATATCGGAAGGCGGCGACCATTCGCTGGACAACTTGCGCCTCTACTGTCGAGCCTGTCACGACGCCACCCACCACGCCGACTTCGACCAGAAGCCAGGCTGGCAGGCTGCTCGGCAACGGGCTGTGACGGGCGGCGGTGGGTCGGACCCGTGAGCCGGGGCGAATATATGCCAACGCGGGGGTGCGCTGCTGTCATCGGTGGCTCAGGACCAAGGCACTCGTGGACTGGGAAGTCCCATCAAGGCATCGACGGGCGGGCCGCGCAGTCGCGAAGTTCCAGCGGGAACTGCACAGCGTCGACTCACGTATACTCTCACAGCTTGGGTTCGCATGGGTTCGCACCCATGGCGCTGCCAGGGCCCACCTTTGGCACCGGAGAATGAGGGACTGACCCGCATCGGGAGCGCCTGGCTCGGCCCGAAACCAAAGAAAGGAGGATGCTAGAGTGTACTCTGACGACCCGACCCGTCGGCTCTATGAGGCCGTTGACGAGCTGGATGAAGCGACCGTACGAGAGGCACTGCTCGCCGGAGCCGATATCAATGCGATAGTTCATGGCAAGACGCCCCTCCTCAGGGCATCGCAGACAGGAGACCTGGCCATCTGTTTTGCCCTGCTGGAAGGGGGCGCAGATCCCAACCTTCCTGTTTGCACCGGCAAGATGCCCCTCTGTTGGGCTCATTGCCCCGATCTCGTTAGACTTCTGCTCCGATACGGGGCTTCTGTCAAGTGCGAGCTCACTACTGGTGCCGCCACGTCCCTGCATTCGGCAGCCCGAAACGGCGAATCCGACAGGCTGGCCCTCCTGCTGGGTGCGGACGGAAAAGAAGCCATCAACTCGTTGGCTCACTACGATGATACCCCGTTGGCTCTAGCAGCAGCGCATGGACACGTCAGCGCCGTAAAGCTCTTGGTCGAAGCTGGTGCTGACCTTGATCTGGCATATACGGAGACCGCTAAACCCACCCCCTTGCAATATGCTTTGTACGATGGCCACCTCGAGACGGCCAGAGTTCTATTGGAGGCCGGCGCCGATCCTAACATCTCATGGGGTATGACCATCCCGCCTGCTATTCTGGCCAAACAGGCCGGGATATTTGAGCAGCTCCGCTCCTATTTGCCCGACCTCCCGAGCCACGAGATGACTGACGCGGTAGTTCTCCGAGCGCGAGCGCCGGGTCAGCCGCCGTTCTCCGTAGAGGCAAGTTCCAGCGGGAACTTTGGTCCTCATGCCGCTTTGCGGAAGATCCCGGCCTGTCGGCTACCGCAGGCTGAAGACGTAGCGGACCTCCTAGAGGCACTCCGATTCAGTGGCACAATGACCAGGGCGCGGGCTGGTACTTTTCCGTGGATGCGCTGACGTTCACCCCCAGTGTGGTGGGCGCACCCGAGCCGCCCATGGCCCTGGTGCTGGGCTCCCTTCTGGGCCTGGCCTCCCTGTGGAAGATGCTGGCCTAGCGGCCGCCCAGTTCTCGATAGAGGCTGAGGACGTAGCGGACATAGTTCTGAGTCTCGGAGTACGGAGGCACGCCGCCGTACGTCGAAACCGCGCCCTCGCCCGCGTTGTAGGACGCCAGCACCAGGGGCAGCTTGCCGTAGTGCTGGACATGCTGGCCCAGCAGGCGCACGGCACCCTGCAGGTTGTCCAGCGGGTCATATCGGTTCCTCACGCCCAGCCTCGCCGCCGTGTCGGGCATCAACTGGCCCAGCCCCGCCGCGCCCACCGGCGAGAGCGCATTCGGCTGGAACGCCGACTCGGCCGCCACCACCGCCAGCACCAGGCGAGGATCCACGCCGTTGCGCCGCGACAGGCTCACGATGGCGTCCAGCCAGGCCTGGGCCGTGCCGGGAGGGAGTCCGGG
>DASYBA010000120.1:0-4401 GCA_036501005.1 Candidatus Xenobia bacterium
CGGGTTGGTCTCGCGGATGGGCACCTCGTTGGGGAGGACCAGGCCATACTCCTCGCTGGACCCGGCGATCTGCATGCGGGTCTCGGGCGAGCTGTTCTTCAGCGCCTCCATGACGTTGATCTGGCCGATGCAGTTGACCGTCAGCGTCTGCGAGGGGGCCTTCCACGAGGTCGGAACGAAGCTCTCCGCGGCCAGATGGAAGATGCGGTCCGGCTTGACCTGCCCGATCATGTTGGTGACCGACACCGGGTCTTTGAGGTCACACTCGGTGAGCTGGATCTTGGCCCGGATGTGCTCGATGTTCTCCGTCCGGCTCCTCCATCGAATGGTGCCATAGACAGTGGCGTCGGGATAGTGCTCCAGCACGTACTCCGCCATGTGGCTGCCAACGAAACCCGTAATGCCGGTGATAAGAACTTTCACTGCTGCTGTTCCTCGCGTCTTTTAGAGGCCAGATGCGCCCCTGAATTGTGCGCAGCGCGATTCTCCCCCCTCCCAGGCATGACCTTCCGACCTGCTGCGTTTTGTCGCCATCCTCCATCATTAGAGCGACGAGACACTGCAGGAAGACGAGGAATTTTTATCATAAATAGGGGGCCATTCAAAAATTAGACCGAGGATACGCATGCTAAGCCTGGAAACCCGTGAATCCTTTCTCCAGAAGTTCGTGACCAAAGACGCCGAGATAGCCGTGGTCGGCCTGGGCTACGTGGGGCTGCCCCGGGCGGTGGGCTTTGCGGCGGCGGGATTCACCACCTACGCCATTGACGTCGACGCCACCAAGATTCATCGCCTCCGCGAAGGAGAGAACTACCTCGACCCGCAGGACGGCAAGGTGCGCGAGCTGGTCAACGACGGCATGCTGCTGCCCCGCCAGGGGTTTGCCGACCTGGCCCGGGCCGATGCGGTCGTCATCTGCGTGCCCACGCCGTTGAGCAAGAATCGGGATCCGGATCTGCAGTTCGTCACCAAGGCTAGCGAGGCGGTCGCTTCCCACCTGCGGGTAGGTCAACTGGTCGTGCTGGAAAGTACCACCTTTCCCGGCACCACCGAGGAAGTCGTGAAAGAAATCCTGGAGCGGAGCGGCCTGGTGGCGGGAAATGACTTTTTCCTGGCCTTCTCTCCCGAGCGCATTGACCCGGGCAACCAGGTCTTCGACTCAGCCAACACGCCCAAGATCGTGGGGGGCCTGGATGAGCTGTCGACGATGCTGGCCAAAGCCCTGTACGACCACGTGTGCCAAAAGGTCATGGTGGCCAGTTCGCCCAAAGTCGCCGAAATGGCCAAGCTGCTGGAAAACATCTTCCGTTGCGTCAACGTGGCGCTGGTCAACGAGATGGCGCTGCTGTGCCGCCGCATGGACATCAACGTGTGGGAAGTCATCGACCTGGCGGCCACCAAGCCGTACGGTTTCATGCCGTTCTACCCCGGACCGGGCATCGGCGGCCACTGCATTCCCATCGACCCGTTCTACCTGACCTGGAAGGCTCGGGAGTACGACTTCAACACCCGATTCGTCGAGCTGGCGGGAGAAATCAACACCCACATGCCTTACGAGGTCGTGTTGTTGGTCACCGATGCGCTGGGCACGCAGGGCAAGCCTCTGGCCGGGTCCAAGGTCCTGGTGCTGGGTGCTGCCTACAAGCGTGACGTGGCCGACTGTCGTGAGTCTCCCGCGCTTCGCATCATGGAAATCCTCCAGAAGCGGGGCGCCAAGGTGTCGTACAACGATCCGTTCGTCCCCGCCGTAGAGGAGGGAACGCTCCGCCTCCAGTCCGTGCCGATGAAGGACATTTTTGCATGGGACTGCGTCGTCATTGCGACAGCTCACTCGTCGTATGATTATCCTGAGATTGTGGAGAAAGCCCAACTCGTCGTGGATACCCGCAATGCCACCAAGGGATTGAGCGCTCCTCACCTGCACGTCCTCTGAGAACCCTCGTCACCGGCGCCGCGGGGTTCATCGGCTATCACCTCTGTCGCCGCCTCCTGACCTCGGGGCAGGAGGTGATCGGCGTGGACAACCTCAACGATTACTACGACGTGCGGTTGAAAGAGGATCGGCTGGCGCAGTTGGGGGCCTTCGAGCGATTCACCTTTCACCGCGGCGACATCAGTCGGTACGGCGATCTGGCGGCAGCCTTCTCCCCGCCCCCCGACTACGTGGTCAACCTGGCCGCCCAGGTGGGCGTGCGGCACTCGGTCAAGGTGCCGCTGGCGTTTGTGGAGAGCAACCTGGTGGGGTTCGCAAACGTGCTGGAGCACTGTCGTCTCGCCCAGGTCAAGCATCTGGTGTACGCCTCGTCCAGTTCGGTGTATGGGGGCAACCGGAAGCTGCCGTTCTCCGTGCAGGACAACGTCGATCACCCCATGAGCCTGTACGCGGCGACCAAGAAGGCCAACGAATTGATGGCCCACAGCTATAGTTCGTTATACGGTCTTCCCACGACAGGTCTGCGTTTCTTCACGGTGTACGGCCCCTGGGGACGACCCGACATGGCCGTCTACAGCTTCACCCGTGCCATCGCGACGGGGCAGCCCATCAAGGTGTACAATCAGGGGCACATGGTGCGGGACTTCACCTACGTTGATGATATCGTCGAGGGGCTGGCCAGGGTTATCGAACGACCGGCCAGCCCTGCCCCTGACTGGGATGGCCGGCATCCGGATCCAGCGACCAGTTGGGTGCCATATCGAGTTCACAATATCGGAAACCAGGAGCCGGTGCTCCTGGTACGATTTATCGAAATCCTCGAAGGGTTGCTGGGTAAGACCGCCCGCCAAGAGTTTTTGCCCATGCAACCAGGCGACGTGGAGGCGACGTTCGCCGACGTGGCGTCTCTAGAGCAGGCGGTGGATTTCCATCCGCATACGCCTATTGAAGAGGGACTGCGGCGGTTCGTCGAGTGGTTCCTCGAGTATCATCGTCAGGATCTGTTGACGGAAGCCCGGGGGTAACTACAGCTCAAACAGGGCGCGCTCGACCAGCCGTTCAGCCAGGCCCCGGAAGGCGCTGTCGCTATCTCATCAGACAAAATACCCCATCGGATTGTCTTCCTCTTCTGCTTCTTCTGGGGTCAAGACGACCCCGGTTCGCACCAGGAATCGCTGCCACCGGCTGGTGGACGGCGGTTTCACCGTCTCCTTGGGTTGGATATGCAATCTGCGAAGCAGGGAGGGCCGAATTTGGACCAGAATTGAGAGCGCCTTCATCAGATTCGTCCTGTGCCGTTTTAAGGGTCACTAGTGATTATACCCGATTTTTTTTATTTTTTCAGGTCAGCCTCACCGCCAGGCAATTCTTTTGCAGAACAAGGCTAGGGTCACCAGAGCCGCCTGGTCACCACACGCGTCCTCGCTCAGGCTGACCCGGTGCTTTGCATGACCCGCCGACAGCTTGGAACGCTGCAAGAACGCTGGCGCGACTGTGCCGGCAAGACCCATCTGCTGGCCCGCTACAGCGCCAACCAGGATGAGGATGTAGAGGATCCGCTGTAAACGCCTGGCCGCCTATCATCGTAGCACGACCCTGCTGTCCTGCTTTCTGGTCGTCCCCGCCACGCCGCTGCAAGGCTGATCGCTTTAGGGCCGGAGGCGCTCGAACCGGGGCATTACCACGCCTGGGTCAATGACCCGCACGCAGCCCCCCCTTTCAACGTCGCTCGGGCCGACAAGCCGAGAAAAGGCACAAAAATACCGATGCCGATGCCTTCCGCCAGGGAAGCCACAAACCCCATGATGGTCAGAACCGGAATGGCCCATGCATACCGTCTGATGAGAGATTGCATGAGTTAGTATCTCAGGTTGGGCTATCGTGATGACACGCTGTATCAGGAACCATGGCGGCGGCAGCCAGCGGTTTCTGGTGGTATTCGGCAAACGTCTCCCGGTTGTCGAAAATCCACCGGTAGAGCCTTTCCAGGCCAGCGTCCAGACCAAAGGCCGGCTGCCATTGCAGATCCCGTTGCGCCTTAGAGATGTCCGATACGAACAAGGGTTGGTCCCCGACCCGGGTGTTGGCGTACACCAGGTCCAGCCGATGGCCCGTCAGGCGCTCGAGTTTTTCGACTAGCTCGAGCAACGATAGTTGATGGAGTGGGCCGCCGCCAACGTTGAAGATCTGCCCGCCGCTCACGTCCGGCCGCTCGACGGCGGCATCGTACAGTCGGCACAGGTCGTCGACATCCAGGACGTCGCGTACCTGCTTGCCGTTGCCGTACAGGGTGATGCGGCGACCCAAGACGGCCGCGATGGTGAACCACGCGACCCAGCCCTGATCTTCAATACCGAATTGCCGGCGACCGTAAATGCAAGACTGTCGAAAACAAGTCGTGGTCATGCCGTAGGTTCTGGCATAGTCGTGCACATATTGATCGGCCGCCCCCTTGGAACAGCCGTAGG
>DASYBA010000121.1:0-6085 GCA_036501005.1 Candidatus Xenobia bacterium
GATGCGGGTTCGGATTGGGATGCGGGTTCGGATTGGGATGCGGGTTCGGATTGGGATGCGGGTTCGGATTGGGATGCGGGTTCGGATTGGGATGGGGAGGCTGGGGACGCGGGCCGGGCGTCGGGTGCGGCGGCTGGGGCCGGGGACCGGGTGACGGAGGCCGCGGGGCCGGGGGCCGGGGCGCGGGAGGCCGGGGCGCAGGCGGATGCTCGGGTCCTTTCTCAGAGCCCTTTTCGTGGCCTTTCTCGGAGCCTTTTTCACGGCTCTTCTCAGAGCCCTTCTCACGGCCCTTTTCGGAGCCTTTCTCAGAGCCTTTCTCACGGCCCTTTTCGGAGCCCTTCTCACGGCCCTTTTCGGAGCCCTTCTCACGGCCTTTCTCAGAGCCCTTCTCGTGACCCTTGCCACCGCCCCCACCACCGGGGCGACCTGCAGTCAGTTCCTGGGAGGAGGGGAGGCTCGCCAGAGAGGGCAGCGCCGCCCCTGATGCGGACGGGCGCAGCTCTTCACCGATGAACAGCTTGGCAGGCGTCGGCTGGGCAGAGGCCGCAGCCAAGGCGGGCGACGCAGTCAGGGACGTGGCCACGGCCGTCGCCACCTGTGCGGCGGGCAGGCTGGCGGCGCCGGCCTTGGGGGCTGGAGCCTGCGCGGATGGAGCGGCCTGTGCGCCGCTGACCTGGACCTGGTCGGCGTCGGCCGGAGCGGCGGCGCTGGGCGTCAAGGGTGAACGAGTCGCTTTGCCGGGCGCGGCAAGGCGCGAGCTGATGGATTGCATGGTTCCTCTCTCCTAAACTGGTCAGCCACATCTTTTTGTTTTATGCGTGGCGCCAAGAAAAGAATAACGGTTTGCGCCTGGTGATGTGTTGCCGTGACGTTAACAGGTCTTACGGGGTCAAGGTGGCCTGGCGAATGTGGCGGGACACCTCCCGTTTGACGGCATCGAGCAGCACCGGCGTCAGGCCGTTGAAGAACGGGCTCGGATACACCACCATGCTGGAGACGCCGGTGGTATGATCACGGATGTCCATGCGGGCTGGGGAGTCGATGAAAACCGATACGATCTCAGCCCCCAGGTGTATGTCGAAAGAAGACTCCGACGTCGCCACCAGCCGGGACGGCACCGGGTACTTGCTGACCGCCTCCATGTGCGAGAGCCAGACCCGAACCATGGTCTGCAGGTCACCGAGCTCTTCTCGCACTCGGTCGATGGATTTGGGGTCGGTCGCCGGGCCGCTCTCCAACCGCTTGCGATGGTCCCGGGCCTCGGCCTCCGAGTCTTTGATGAATCGGGTCAGCTCATTGACGTCCTTGGAAAAGTCCATATTATTTGAAAGTCCTCAGAAAATGATAGAGAGGGCGGGTAATGCCCTCGTGCAAGTTGACGAAGTGCACGCCGATGCGGTAGTCGCCCTCGCCGTGGGGCACGCAGTGAACCACTTTGCCGTTGACCTTGAGCCCGCCCGCGTTTTGCATGGCGTCGTCGATGTCGAGGGCGAACTCGTGCACGTCGCCGGCCTGGAACGCGGTATTCGATATAAACCCGAACCCGGTGGCACTGATGTCGAGGGCGGTGGCCTGGTAGCTTTTCAGTTCCTTGGAGAGCACCCGGAAGCCGCTGCGAAATCGTTTCGCGACCCGCCGTTCCTGGGCCTTCAGGCTGGTCAGGATGGGGCGCAGGCGTTGCGGGATCTCCAGACGCCCCTGATACTGCCACACGTCGTTGGGCTGCTGGTCGCACGTGTCCAGGGTCACGATGGCCTCGGAGGCCAGGGATTGACCCGTCACCAACAACGGCACAGCCAGCCGGAGGCGCAGCTCGGTCCCTTTCTTGAAGGCCTGGCGACAATTGAATTTGATGGACTCAGGCCCGATGGACAAGACCTCGATGTCGACCCGATGGATTTCACGGGGCCCGAACAGGTGGGCCGGTTCTCCTTCCAGCTCGACCACGGCCGCCACCGGAGGGATGCCACTCTTGAGCGCATCCGGCAGGTCGACCAGGCCGTCGGGGATGAGTTGTGGGGCCAGGTGGCTCGGCTTTGGAGTCAGAGCCACGGGCGGAGGCGGCGCCATCCGTCGCACCGCCAGTTCCTCGCCCGGCGGGGCGGCGGGTCTGGGCGCACTGGCCGGCGTGTTGGTGGCGCGGGAGATCGACCGTTTGACCAGCAGATCCGCGAGCGGCGGTTTGGGGGGCAATGACTTGGTTTCGGGATCCTCCAGGGTGGGGGCTATCTCGTTCTGCGGGGCCGCCGGCGGTTTCAGTTTCGTGGTGGGTTCTTCCAAGCGTTTGCGGGGTTCGGGTTCGGGCGGGGCAGGGCGCCCGATCTTGCGGAGCTGTCGCCGAGGCGCATCCGAAGAAGACGATGCGGGCTTGGGCGGGGGCGCCAGGCTGTCCAGGATGGCCCGCATCTCGGCGATGGACTGGAAGCGCGCCTTCTTTTGAGTGGCCATGGCCTTGATCACCATGTCGGACAGCGCCTTCGGAACCTCTGGGTTGAGACTTTCCAGGGGCGGAAGAGTAGACTGCCCGGTGATCAGCTCGACGGCCGCAGGCGGGATGCGCCCGCTGAACATGGTGTAGACGGTGGCCCCCAGTGCGTACAGGTCGCTCACCGTATCGACCGTGTGCTCGGCCACGTACCGTTCGATAGGGGCATAGCCGTGAGAACCGATACCATTCAGATAGTCGGTGGCGCGGGCGCCGGGATGGTCGGCCCACGATTGGCCGAAGTCGACGATCTTGATCTGGTCGTCGGCCATCACGATGATCTTGAGCGGTTGGAAGGCATGCACGACGACCGGGGGGGTCAACTGGTGGCAATACGCTGCCGCATCGAAAACCTGCTGAAGAATGGGCAGGCCGTAGGCGAGCGAGAGGCCGCCGCCTCGCTCGTCAATGACGTCTTGCAACGGGCGGCCTTCGACGTACTCGTCGACCAGAAACACGGTGTCGCCCGTGACGAAGAAGTCTTCCACCTTGGCCAGGTGCGGGTGCTTGATGTTGGCACACCGTTCGGCCTCCGCCCGAAAGCGCTCGATAGTCTGTTCGAGCTTGGCAGGGTTGGCCACGTCCGGCTTCACGACCTTGATGGCCACGATGCGGCTGGGAAGATTCTTCAGGTGGCCGAGGTAGGCCACGTTCGTCTTGCCGCGCCGCAGCTCTTTCAAGACGACATAACGGCCTTCCAGGATGGAACCGGTCTCGAGCACAGGTCAAGTCCCCCAGCTCACCAGATTGGCGGCATGGCCGCCACCTTTGGGTTACCCGCCTGCAGGCTTGATTCCTGTCAATGGCATGTTGACGGACGGAGGGCCGGTCAGGGGGACCAGCTCGGCATCCGCATCCTGGGGCGGCATGATCCAACCTCGGCGCATGAAGCGGGACTGGATGAAGAGGGCGGTGTTGTCGCTGCGATAGAGGGGCGCCCAGAACGGATCTTTCATCAAGGCCTGCACCAGCGGTGTCGGTCCCCGTGGGTCGGCAAAGGGCACCAGAACGAAATCGGCACCCCATTGTTGCGCCAGACCCGGCTGCTTCCCGGCCAGGAAAGCCAGGTTCTCGTCGATGGTCGCCTTCGGATACACCGTTTCCAACCGACCATCGAAGGAGACCCGACAGTCCGGCATCTCCCACATGAGAAACTCCCCCCAGTCGAACTGGTTGGCAATGTTGCCGTGCAGGCCGTTGGCCTTCATGAACCGCACCGCGCCGTAGGGAAACCAGTAGTCGGCCGCGGCCGACGGGCGAGTGGGCACCGTCAGGTCGAGGCCGCGGGTGAGGAGCGCGCCATTCCACAACACGGCGGCGACAGCAAACGCGGCCAGAACCCGGGGGTCGGGCTTGATGTTGGGGAGCGCAGCCGGTAGATAAGCTCCGGCGGCCAGCAGGAAGAGGGGCACGTGGCGGTAGGACGACATCGCCATGCCGGCCGTGATGATCAGCAGCGCACCGCCCTCCCAGCCGATCCGCCGTCGCCACAGAAGAAACGGGGTCACCAGCAGCAGCAGTTTGCCGGCCAGGAAGGGATCACGGAGGGGGGAGAGGGCCCACGGCATGGGGGCGAACTCGGTGATGTAGGGCCGGGGCATGGTGACGGCCCGCACCACGAACGGCCAATAGGCCGGGCCGTAGGGATTGAGGCAGACCAGGAAGGGCATGGCGGCCAGCAGCACGCCGTAGGATCGCCACACGGGACGGCGCTTGAGCAGGGCGACGAGCGTGTAGATGAAGACCGTCCCCAGACCGACGACGAAAGAAGCGTTGAGGTTGACCCAGGCCACGAACAGCACGGCGAGGAGGGTAAGCGCTTTGCGGCTGCCTTGCTCCAGGAGGGCGATGCTGATGGGAAAGAGCGTGTAGGTTGCGACGTAGGGGCGAACGTGGACGTCCGGCCCGAGCCCCCAGGCGACCACCGACAAGAGGGCCAGCAGGGGGACGCCATCGCAGCCGCGCCGCAACCCCAGCCAGGCCAGCGCGGTGAAGGCGAGAGCCCCGCACAGCGCCTTGACGATCAGGAGCGCGGGGCCGCCTCCGAGCGCGTAGACCAGCCAGCTCCTGGTCTCCCACAACCACTCGTGGTTGTACCAGACCGAGTTGACCGGAACAAATGCATACGGATCCCGGGTCACGACGTGGTGAGCCAGCAGGGCCAGATGGCCGAAGCTGAGGTGGCCGAACAGATCCTCGTCTACCAGGCGCTGCCAGAGCAGGGCCCCGAACCCCAGCAGGGCAGCCGTGGCCAGGGTTTTTCTGTATCGAGGGGTCAGGCGACTGTGAGACCGGACACCGCCAGCCCCGAGTCCGTGTCCCAGGTTCCGGGGACGGTCCGGCGGATGCCGTTTTCGTGCTCTTCAGTCAACGGGCCCAGCACGACCGTGGCAAACTGCTCGGTCTTCAGCAGCCGCTGGGCCATGCTGTTGACCTCTTCCAACGTGACGCTGCCGTATCGATCCATGACCTCTTCAGGCGAGACCCAGCGCCCCTCCACGGTCTCCGTTCGCACGAGCCGGTTCATTCGAAACGAGGACGACTCCAAGGACAGGGAGAATGAGCCTTTGAGGTATTCGCGGGCCCGCTGCAGCTCCTTGGCGGTGATGCCGTTTCGCTGGACGTCTTCGGTGATCTCCCGCATGAGGCGCAGGACCTCCACCGTGTGGTCGGGAGCGGTCACGACGTAGGCGCCAAAGGTTCCGCTGTCGACATACGACAGAATGAAGGAGCCGACCGTGTAGACCAGACCTCGTTTCTCCCGCACCTCTTGGAAGAGGCGGGAACTCATGCCGCCGCCCAGCACCGCATCCAGCACCTGGAGAGGGTAGCGGCCTTTGTCCGACATGGAGACCCCATTGCCGCCCATGCACATGTAGACCTGCTCGACGTCCTTGACTTTGAAGACGTTGCGTCGGGTCATCTGGGGCGGGGGGCTCATCAGCGGCTGCGCCTGCCCCGTCATGGAGCCGAGGGTGGGTTCGACGAGACGGACGATCTCGTCGTGTTTGACCCGGCCGGCCGCCGTGAAGATGAGGTTCTGCGGCTGGTAGTGCTGCTGCATATATGTCAAAAGCGCGTCTCGACGCATGCCTTGGATGATGTTCTCTGTCCCGATGACCGGGCGGCCGAGCGGGTGGCCCTCCCACAGGGTCTGCATGAACATGTCCTGGATGGTGTCGGAGGGAGAATCGTCGTAGGTCTTGATCTCGTCCTGGATGACGCCCTTCTCCCGCTCCAACTCCTGGGCATCGAAGAGGGAGTTGAGGAGCATGTCGCAGATCAGCTCTACGGTCATGCCCACGTGCTGGTCCATGACGCGGGCCGTGAAGCACGTCTGTTCCTTGTCGGTGGCGCCGTTGATATAGCCGCCCACGCCCTCGACCAGCTCCGCGATGTCGCCGGCCGAATACCGCTTCGTCCCCTTGAACAGCATGTGTTCCACGAAGTGGGTGATGCCGTTCTGCGGGGCTTCCTCGTGGCGGGAGCCGACGTTGACCCAGACCCCGATGGAGCCCGAATTGAACATGGGAATTTCCTCGGTGATCACGCGGACACCGTTTTTGAGCACACTCTTCTGGTACATGACGGGGGCTCCAC
>DASYBA010000122.1:0-7355 GCA_036501005.1 Candidatus Xenobia bacterium
GACGTTACCGATAGAGCTCCGTTGGTACACGCCGATGGTGCTGAAACGTGATTTGTCGGGGGTTTTGGGGCCCTCCAAACCGGAAGGATCGGAGGAGACACTCTCACCGCTGGTCATGTGCATGTGGTACCAGATGGCCACGGCCGATCCCTGGGGTCCCATCCTGACGCCACCGGCTAAAAGGAAGTCTCTCGTCGAACGCCCAACCTCTGCGGTCATGCCCGCAATCGACACTGCCCTGTCCTCTGACGTCCAACGGGAGATCCTGCCCAACGGGCTGACGGTCCTACTGAAAGAGGTCTACCCGGCGCAGGTCGTGAGCGTAGGATTGTGGGCCAAGGTGGGGTCGGCCGACGAGCCCGAGGCGGTCGCGGGCGTGAGCCACTTTCTCGAGCACATGGTCTTCAAGGGCACTCCCACACGCCCGGTCGGCACCATCTCGCAAGAGGTGCACGGCCTGGGCGGCTACATGAACGCCTTCACCTCGTACGACTGCACCTGCTACTGGATGGTGGTGCCCAGTGCTCATCTCGATACGGCACTCGATATCCAGGCCGACGCTCTCCTCCATTCACTCTTCGACCCCGGCGAGGTGGCCCGGGAGTCACACGTGATCCTGGAAGAGCTGCGCATGTACGAAGATCGACCGGGCAGCTTCTGCCATCAGAAGCTCATGGGACTGTTGTTTTCAGGCCACCCGTACGGCCGTCCCATCATCGGTCATGCCGACATCATCGCGGGGCTGTCCCGGGCGGGCCTGGTGGACTGGTATCGACAGCACTATCAGCCGGCCAACCTGACCCTCGTCCTGGTCGGGGCTTTGGATCCTGACCGCACCCTGGAACGGGTTTCTGTCCTCATGGGGCGCATGGCTCCCCTGCCCGTCGCCCGGCAGTCGCCGGCGCCTCTGCCCCCGTTCCAGGCGACTCGCTTGGACCTGCAGGGCCCCATTCACAGCGCCCATTGGCGGATGGGCTTCCGCTTGCCATGCATCACGTCCGACGAGGCCTACGCTTGCGACCTGCTGTGCAGCATGCTGGGCGGTGGGCGGTCTTCTCGGTTGTACCAGGCCCTGCGAGAGCGGCGTGGCCTGGTCGCCCAGGTGGGCAGCTCGGTGTCTTTTGAGCGAGGCGCCGGGGCTCTCCATATCGAAGCCCTCCATGGGCCCGGTCGAGCCGACGAGGTCGGGGACGCCATTCGACAGGAAATCGATCGGCTACAGCAAGCTCGGGTGCCGTCTGATGAGCTGCAGAAAGCCAAGAACATGGTCGAGGCCGCCTACGTCTTCGCCCAGGAGACCGTCGAGGGGCAGGGCCGGAAGCTGGGCTACGACGAGATGGTCGACGACTATCGCTTGACCGAGCGCTATATCGAGCGCCTGTACCAGGTGACGGCCGACGAGGTGCTGGAACGGGCCCGCCACTATCTGGCCGTAGACCAGGCGGCCGTCGTCACCTACGGGCCATGCTGAAGCCCATGAGCGAGCCGGCACCGGGGGGGGTTGCCCGCCAGGCTCTATCCGAAGGGGTCGAGCGACATCGACTCCCAGACGGCACCACCTTGCTGGTGCGGGAGCAGCACGCCACGCCCTTGGTCGCCGTCTGCTTGCTGGTGCGAGGGGGAGCATGGCAGGAGACCGCAACCACCGGGGGCCGCACCCATCTTCTCCAGCGCTGCCTGCTCAAAGGCACGACCCGGCGGAGCGGAGCTGACCTGGCCTTCGAGCTGGAGTCGCACGGCATCAGCTTGTCGCCGTTCACCGGCAAGGACATGTCCGGCATTTCGGTCGGCCTGCTGTCCCGCCACCTGGAGGTCGGCCTACAGCTCCTGGCCGAGGTGATGTGGTCGCCGGCGCTGGACCAAGCCGCGGTGGAGCAGGAGAAGCGCAATATTGTCCAGGAGCTGGAGCGCAAGCAAGACGATCCGCTGGGCTGGAGCCTGGAACTGTGCGAGCGCAGCATGTTTCCAGGCCATTCCTACAGCGTGCCGCTCACCGGCCTGCCGGAAACGGTCGCCGATACGCCCTCTGCAGCCCTGCCAGCCTGGCACCGATCGTTGTATGGCCGACCCGAAGACACCATCGTGTGCGTGGTGGGAGACGTGCCGGTGGATCGCGTGCGAGAGCTGTGGCCGCCATGGGGCCTGCCTTCAGTCGGCCGGGCGGCCGCGCCGGCCGTGCCCCAGTTTCAGGGCGTCTCGATCCGGCAATCCAAACCCCGCCACCAGGCCGCCGTGTGCCTGGGTTTTCCGGCACCGGCCGTGACGGCTGCGGATCACGCGGCCTTTGACGTGCTCAACCACCTCCTGTCGGGCATGGGCTCGAGACTGTTCGTCGAAGTGCGAGATCGCCAGGGGCTGGCGTACGTCGTGAATTCAGGCTACGAGGCCCGCCTGGCGGGAGGGACGTTCCGCTGCTACCTGGCCACCAGCCCGGAGCAGGAGGCCGCCGCGCAGGCCGCCCTGCAGCACGAATTGGTGCGCCTGCAGGAGGAGCCACCGCCGGCCGACGAGGTGGCCCGGGCGGTGCAGTACATCCGGGGGCTCCACGCCATCGGGCTGCAACGCAACAGCGCGCAAGCGGCGCGGCTGGCCTGGTACGAGCTGGCCGGCCTGGGATACGAGGCCGTGGATCGCCACGTCGAGGCTCTTGGCGAGGTCACGCCGGACGATATCCAGCGCAGTGCGAGGACCTGGCTCGGAGGTCCCGGGACGGTCGCCATCGTCTCGCCGGTGGACACCCCGCAACCCGCCACGCGGTAGATCCCCTACTGCGTATTGCTGTGGGACCAGTACAACAACTGCACGCTGTTGGCCTGGCTGACGAACTTGTTGGGATCGAACATGATGCCCGTTCGGGTATACCCGCCGCCGGAAGTCGTCGAGGTCGTCCCTCCCCCCGTCGTGGTCGTGGTGGTCCCTCCCCCTGACGTCGTCGTGGTGGTGGTGCCGGGCATGCTGATACAGAGGTAACACTTGTGGCCTCCCCCGCAGGGAATGGGCGATGACGACACTTTGCAATGGATGCTCGGGAAGGTGCAAGCGGGGTAGGTTACCCCAGTGGGCTTGCCGGAGACGTTGCAGATGACTTCCAGGGTGCCGTTGACACACTTGACCTGGACCGGCACCGACCTCGTGGTCGTGGAGGTTGTCCCCCCCGTCGTCGTCGTGACGGGGGGGGGCGGCGGAGGAGGCGTGAGCACGGTGAACGTCAGAGGTTGGCTGCTGGTGGAGATTCCCCCGACCGTGGCAACGTTGCTCAGGTTCATGTTGCTGGGTCCGGTGGAGACGGTGGTCCCCCCGGGCGCCCCCGAGGGCCCACAGCCGTTGTAGGAGCCGGCCAGGGTGACGTTGTTGGCGGTGAGGTTGCCGTTGCAGTACACCTGCCCGAAGAAAACGCTGTTGGCGGCGTTGGTCTGGCCCGTGATGGCCAGGTTGCCATCCGTCACAATGCAGAGCTGGTCCTGCGCCTGGAACGTGCTTTGTCCGGTCAGCACCAGGTTGCCCTGCACGGCGATAATGCCGACCCCATTCAAGCCGGTGGCCGTCAAGGTCGGCATGGGATCCGTCGGATTGACGTGCGGCACGTACACAATGGAGCCGCCCAGATAGACCTGCCCCGGCTGCAGCGGGCTGGGAGGCGGGTACAGGGTGCCCCCCGGGGTCCCGCTGGAGGTGGGATTCTGCAGGTTCATCAGGGCGGCGACGCAGGCGCACTGCCAGGTCGGACTCGCGGTGGGCGCCACCGCCCCCGTCAAGTTGGCGATGCAGGAGCAGTAGCTCTGGGTGCTCTGGTTCCAGTCCATCAGCACGTAGGCCCCGCTCTCGCTGGGCAGGGCATTCGGCGTGGAGCCCGCCAGCGGGACTCCGGGGGCGCTCACGGTCTGCACGACGAACGGCGTGACGGCGTAGGCGGGGATGGCATCGAGGGAGCCGCTCTTACGGGGATCCAAGGCCCCGGCAGTCAGGGTCGGGACGGGGACCGGGGCCTGATCGGGAAGAAGCTGCCGGACCCGCACCCCAGGGCCCTGGGAGATGCCGTTGACGGCACTGGCGTCGCCTGTCACGATGGTCCCGCTGTTCAACACCAGGCTCGGCGACTGCGCGGCATTGGCGGCCACGTTGCCAGGCCCCACCATGGTGAGCGGCATGGTGGGGTTGCCGATGAGCGCCTGAGCGGCCGCGATGGCGGCGGATGCGCTCTGCCCCGGCAGCGCGCCCGAGATGATGGTGGTGCCGCTGGTGGTCACCTGGCCCTGCGCGGCAATCGAATACGGGTTGCGGGGGAAGGCGATGACGGCCTGGGCGGTGCGGGTCACGCCCCCGACGGTGGCCTGGGCTCGCACCAGCACGTCGCCCACCGGCAACGCGCCGGTCAGATAGGTCGGACTGCCCCCGACCGTCTCCGGGGTGCCGGTCACGTCACCGATGGGCGGATTGTTGTTGACGCATCCCAGCGGCGAAGTGGTGGACCACACCACCACGCACACATCCGTCGGGCTCCTCCAAGGGGTGGGCGGGTAGAACGTCTGCGACGTGCCAGGCACGCCGCTGGGGCCGCTGTAACCGTACTGGGGGTTGGCCACCACCTGATCGCAGACGGCCGAGACTGCGGTCTCCGCCAGGTTGACGGCGGCCGCATCGGCTGCCTCGTGCGCCGACATGTGCACATGGAACACCGAGGTGGCCGCCAGCGTGAACGCGACGATCAGCCCCAGGGCCACGATCATCAGAACGGTGCCCAGAGCCAGCCCCCGTGCCATTCGCTGCCATTTCCGAACCGGCATGCTTCCTCCCGCTGGGTAGTTCCCCGCTGGCCGACTGCCAACCTTTGCACAGGTGCCCTGCACCACGCCTTAGAATTTTGGCTGGAATGGCTGCTACACGAGAAAGCTCCCCGAGGGCTGGCATGACCTTGATGGAGCTCATCTTGGCCGTGGCCCTGCTAGGCATCCTCACCACCCTGATGGTCGAGTTTCTCCTCCCCACGATGCACGCCGTCAACCGGGGCGAAGCTCTGGTGGAGATGGAGCAAGAGGGCACCGTGGTCTTGCAGAAGCTGGCCGACGATTTGTCGCAGACCTCCGCCAGCGGCGTCATGCTGAACAACAACGTGTACAGTTACGTCAGGTCCAACGGGTGTGTCAACGTACCGGCGGTCGCGCCCACCGCCCCCATCGTGCTGAGCGTGCAGCGCCTGGACCAGGTCTGCAGTGCCTACAATGCCCAGACCTGGGATACGCAAGCCATCTCGCTCTACGTGTGGAATGCGGCGGGCGAGGTGACGAGGCGGTTCTTTCCGGGGGGCGCCTGTGACACGTCCGGAATACCGACGGCTCCCGCCGACTACCCGGGCCTGGTCACGCCTTGCCAGCTCTGCGCCTTGGGGGTCAACCAATCGCTCCCGTCCGAGCGTCTGGCCACCGGGGTGACGTGGTTCTCGGTCAGTTACCCCACGGCGCTGGCCCGTACCCTTTGCCCCCCCACGATCCGTACCCAGGATGGCTTCCCACCCACGCCCCTGACCGTCACCATCAGGCTGCAACGGCGGGCCAGTACTGGGATGAGGACACCCATGACGGTCACCCTGTCTCGCACCATGGCCATGCGGGAAGAGGGGCTGGCGGACGTGCCGGTGCCCACGGCCAGCCCGGTCACCATCTCTACAGGTGTCCCCTGCCCTCGCGGCACCTCGTGCCCCACAAAACCTGGCTGCGGTCCCTTGGGGACCTTGACGCCCCCCCTGCGCCCCCCGCTGGTTCCGTGCCCATGAAACGGCCCGGGGGGTTCACGCTGGCCGAAATCATCGTGGCGACCACGCTCTTGTGCCTGGTGGTGGTGATGATGTTCAATCTTTATCCGACCTCCCTCATCACCATTCGCCATGCGGAACATCGCTTGACCGCGTCAGCTCGCGCCCAGCACGTGCTCGAGTATGAGCGTGCCTTGCCGTTCCACGCCCTGGCCTCGGTAGCGGCCGTCAGTCCGACGCAGCTCGACATGACGCCGACGCCCACAGACCCGCCGGCCGACGATGGGGTGACGTACAAGTCGGACGTGACCGTCGCCGCCACCGGCATTCCGACGCCCAACATTTGCGGAGCGACGGGCTACTCGCACCTCTATCTGATCACCGTGACGGAATGGTGGAACTGTCGGAGCGACTGCCCGAATCCGGCCCGCTACCACACGTGGCACAGCATGACCAGCCAGCTCAGCGTGGGGTCCATCCACCAGTGAGCCCGTCGGTCTGTCAGGACTCCTCTTCTTCTTCATCTTTGGAGCCTTCGCCCTCGACGGGTTCGATGAGCGAACCGACCGACTCGTGGGCCTGGGTCAGCTTGCTGATGAACGCCTCTACGGTGTCGCGGTACTCGGGGTTGGACAGGAGCTGGCGAGCCAGGACGGCCTCCATCTGGGAGTAGCCCGGGTCGGTGGTAAACTCCTCGCCGAACTCGTGGCCGAAAGCGCGGCTGATGAGGGCGCTGGTGGCGTCGGGCAGGAAGGTCTCGGAGTTCTTGTCCATCGCCTCGAGGTCGGCGCGGATGTCTTCCAGGAACTGGTCGACCTTGGGGCGGCCCAGGCTGGCCGCGGCCTCGCTGGGCTGGTACAGATCCTGGGCCTGCGACAGGTCGGTGGTCTCCTGGCCGGCCTCCAACCGCTTCTTCTTGGCAGCGGCCGCCACCTCGTCCGTCATGGGGAGGCCCTGCATGGCCATCTGCCCCAGCTTCATTGGATCCATCAGACCTCTCTTCTCTCCAGGGTTAATCCCATCCTTTGACCGCCCGACACGGCGTTCCGAGGTCCCGCCGCCCCTCCTAGAGGGCTACCGCCCCCCATCCGCTGCGCTGGGGGCCCCCCCGGTGGCGTGTGGAGTCAGAACATACCGCCATGGCAACGGAGCTCGTTCTTGCGAGTCTTGACCGTCTCACGAAGGGCGGCGATACCTGGCAATGCCCCCAGGGACTGCAGATCCATGGGGTCCGAACCAATCCAGTAGAATACCTATGTTCTCCAGTGATGTTTGGCACTAGCACTATCACCCAGCGAGGCGTAAAGTAAAGGCAAGGACGGTCGGATGCAGCCCGGAAAACCCAGTACCCAGGACCGATTAACAAGTATGGTACACCTCGTTAACATATTTGTTACAACCATGTCACGAAAATTTAAGAGTAAGCCTTTACAATGAGCTAGACGGGTGCAGACCGATGCCTACTCGTTTTCAGCAGGAGGCGCAACCAAGATGGAACTCTTCGAATGGCAAACCCCGCTAGACAAGGCGCTGGACGCCGCCAGCCTGCGCCAGCAGGTCATCTCCAACAACATGGCCCACGTCAACGACCCCAACTATCGGGGCC
>DASYBA010000123.1:0-3299 GCA_036501005.1 Candidatus Xenobia bacterium
GACTGGGTTTCGGCTACAAATGGGACATGGGGTGGATGAACGACACGCTCAAATACTTCCAGTTCGACCCCGTTCACCGCAAGTATCACCACAACCTGCTGACGTTCCGCGGAATGTACCAATATGCTGAAAATTACGTGCTGCCGCTGTCGCACGATGAGGTGGTGCACCTCAAGGGATCGCTGTTGAGCCGCATGCCGGGCGACGTGTGGCAGAAGTTCGCCAACCTGCGACTGCTGTTGGGCTACATGATGGCCTATCCCGGCAAGAAGCTCCTCTTCATGGGCGCCGAGTTCGGCCAGTGGAAAGAGTTCAACGAGGCGACCTCGCTGGAGTGGTACCTGCTGGGCGACGAACGCCATCGCCAGATGCAGGATTGGAGTCGGGCGGTAACCCGCCTGTATCGCGATACCCCCGCGCTGCACGAGACCGAACTCTCTGCCAGCGGCTTCGAGTGGGTGGACTGCAACGACGCGGAGAGCAGCATCATCAGCTTCCTGCGTTTCCCGGAGAAGCACGACCAGGCCTGGCTCTTTGTATTCAATTTTACGCCCGTGCCCCGCTTGCAGCACAACGTCGCCCTGCCCTGGGGCGGAAAGTGGCAGCACGTCCTCTCTTCCGACGATCCGCGCTTCGGCGGCAGCGGCCTGGGGCTACAGCCCACTATCGAAGCCGACGCGAAGCCCCTCTTCGGGCGCTCGCACACGGGGGTCTTCGAAATCCCGCCTCTCGGCCTCGTCATCTACCAGGCCTCAGTCGAGGCTCCCCGGGTCGAGCATGGAGGCACGAAGGACGCGGCCCAGCCGGTTCCGTAAGCCGTCCGACAGGCCTTCGAAGTGGACGCCGACCTCGAAGGAGCCTTCCGCTTCGTCGCGAACCTGCCGGCAGCGCACGATGCGCCCGGTCAGCTCCAACGGTCGGTGGGTATCGAACAGCAGCGAGAGTCGGACGGTCGAATCTTCCCGGAAGGGGTTGTGGCCCACCCACAGGGCGCCTTCCTGGCTGAGGTCCCGGGCCATGGTCGACATGGGCGGGCGTTGATCGTCGAACACCACCATGCGAAACTCGCGCATGACCCGGGGGTGACGGCGCCGCTGGGCTGACTGCGACACCTTCAGATGGAGGTGATCGTTGAAGAACCGCAGGACGTCATCGGTGCGCATGCCGGAAAAGCTGAAGAAGACGAACCCGATATTGTAGCTATCGCCCTCGGCGCTCCGCCGGCACCACAAGGCAGACGCCCGCAGGCTCAACTCGCGCACGCCGCGGGTCACGACCGGGTCGTCGGCCCGCAAAGAGATGCGGTAGATGTGCCCCAGCCGCAGCTTGCGATCGAGGTTGATGCTCAAGCCCCGGCTGGACAGGTTGACCATCCGACCGGTGACCGTCGCCTGCTCGGTCAGGACCACGCGGGCGGGCAGATCGCAGCGAATGCGATAGACCCGGCGTTTCTCCAGCGGGTTGAAGCCGTCGTGGCGGAGCTCCAGCAGGGTCTCGCGGAGGGCTCTCAGGAGCTCCATCAGCCCCCCCGGATCACGTCTAGAAAATTCTTAACGATCCAGCCAGTGATACCCCAGATGGTATGGTCGCCGGAGCGGAAGTAGTAGATGGGAATGCCGGGGAAGCGTTCGGAACAGCCCTGTGTCATGTTGTTTTGCAGGTCGAGCAGGGGCACATACAAGATCTCCGCCACTTCAGCCGGGTCTGGCAAGAGCAGGCAGGGCCATGTCAGCCGCCCGACCACGGGCGTAATATGAAAGCCGGTATGGGTGACCAGGTCGTCCAGCCGGCCCAGGATCTCGACGCCCTCGGGGCGGATGCCCACCTCTTCGAGAGCCTCCCGCAGCGCCGTCGCCTCGGCGTCGGCATCGTCGATCTCGGTGGCGCCCCCGGGAAAACAGATTTGACCCTTATGGTCGCGTACAGTGTCGGTGCGACGGGTCAGCAGCAGGTGAAGCTGGCCGTCGGCCTCGTAGAGCGGCAGCAACACGGCGGCCGAGGTGTGGCCTGCGGGCGGGAGGGTGCGGCGCTGATACTGGAGCAGGGCGTGGGGGACCGAGGAACAGAGCATGGGTACCCCGGCTCATTCAAGGTGGACCGCTCTCACCCCTCCGCCTCGCCGATGACGCCCTGGACGGTGCGGATGAAGCCCTCGTCCTGGAAGGCTCCCTTGGTCAGGTAGGCGTCGGCCCCCAGTTCCAGGCCACGCAAACGATCCTCGTCCCGGTCCTTGTACGACATGATGATGACGGGCCGGGCCTTGAGCACCGGGTCCTGTCGAATACGCGACAGCAATTGAAAGCCATCCATGCGAGGCATGTCGATATCTGTCACGACCAGGTCGAAGCTGGCATGGCGCAAGGCATTCCACCCCTCGATGCCGTCGAACGCCACTTGCACCTCATAGCCATGTCTTTCCAGCAGCTTGCGTTCCACTTCGCGTACCGTCACGGAGTCATCCACCACCAGCACTCGCCGCCGTCGGACAGCCGTCGGGGCCGCCTCCCCCACGGCCATCCCGCCATTTTCGATATACCGTTCCAAGCCTCGCGACAGATCGTCGGTGTCGAGAATGAGCACCGGGGCGCCATCCTCCAGCAGCGCCCCGGAGCTGATGTGCTGCACCTTGCCCAGGCGAGGGTCGAGCGGTTGGACCACCAGGTTCTGCTGCCCCACCAGGCGGTCCACCACGATGCCGAAGTACGAGACGCCCGCGCCCAGCACGACGATGTCGAGGTCCTCGCGGACCTGAGGCGCGGGCACGTCCAAGACCAGGTGCCCCCACACCACCGGCACCTCGTACGAACCCCACCGCACGTGAGGCTTGCTTTCCCAGCTCTGCACCTGGCTGCGGGGCACCCGCATGATGGCCGACAGTTTGGCCAGGGGAAAGGCGTAAGGCTCACCCCCGATTTCACAGATCAAGGTCCGGACGACTGACAGCGTCAAGGGCAGATCGAGGAGGAAGGTCGTCCCCCGCCCTTGGGTGGATTCCACCGAAACGCGCCCCCCCATTTCCTGCACCAGGGTCTGCACGGCGTCCAGACCGACCCCGCGCCCGGAAAACTCGCTCACCGTGCTGCGAGTGGAAAACCCGGGCAGGAACAGGAACTCGTACAGTTCCTCGACGCTCAGGTGGGTGGCGACCTCCAGCGTGGAAAGACCGCGGGCCACCACGCCGGCCCGCAGATCTTCGGCGTCAATGCCCTGACCGTCGTCGGCCAGCTCAATCGAGAGAGCCCCCCGGCGATGAAAGGCCGACAACACGATGCGGCCCGTTTCCGCCTTGCCCGCCATGC
>DASYBA010000124.1:0-3596 GCA_036501005.1 Candidatus Xenobia bacterium
GTCGTTGAAGACACGCCTTCGGTCTACGTCTATCGACTGAAGATGGGCGATCACGTCCAGACGGGCATTGCCGGGACCTGGTCGGTCGACGAGTACGACCGAGACCTCATCAAGAAGCACGAGCGCACCCGCAAAGACAAAGAAGACGATCGGACCCGCCACATCTGCACGCTACGGGCGCAGACCGGACCGGTCTTCCTGGCCTACCGCGACGTGCCCGGCATCGACCGGCTGGTGGGCCAGGTCACGGCCGGCGCACCCCTGTTCGATTTTCGCGCAGACGACGGCATCACCCACACCCTTTGGCGGGTGCCCAACCCGACCGCCCTGGTGGAGGCCTTCAGTGCCGTCCCCGCCCTCTATATCGCCGACGGGCATCATCGAGCGGCGAGCGCCAGCCGGGCGAGAGCCTCGCTCAAAGAAAAGGCCGGCGCCTCGTGGACGGGGCAAGAAGACGCCAACTTCTTCCTGGCGGTCACCTTCCCGCAAAGCCAGTTGCGCATTCTGCCCTACCATCGCCTGGTCAAGGACCTGCGTGGCCAGAGCGCGGAGGCCTTTCTCTCAGCCCTGCGCGACAAGGTGTCCGTCGAGCCCACCCAGGCTGAGGCCCCGAACGGCGCCGGCTCGGTCCACATGTACCTGGCTGGCCACTGGTATCGACTGGGGTTGAAGCAGGCCGGGGAAGTCATCACCGACCCGCAAGCCGCCCTGGACGTGAGCCTCCTGCAGGATCGCGTGCTGGCACCGTTGCTCGGCATCGACGATCCGAGGACGGACAAGCGTATCGATTTCGTGGGCGGCATTCGGGGCCCGCAGGCCCTACGCCAGGCCGTGGATGGGGGCAAGGCCGCCGTGGCCTTCTCCATGTACCCGACCAGCCTGCAGCAATTGATGGACATCGCCGACGCCAACCAGATCATGCCGCCCAAATCGACCTGGTTCGAACCCAAGCTGCGAGACGCCATCGTCACGCATCTGATCTGATGCCCGGGGAATGAGCGGTCGGACCAGTCCCCGGACGGGCATCGCGGCCGCCATGTTGGCGGGCCTGGCGTTTCTCGGGGTCGGGTTCAATCCGTCCTTTGGCATGTGGTCTGGCGGCGGCATCCGCTGTCTGGCGACCGGGTGGGCTCTGTTGATGGGGGCCGAGATCGACACCTGGCAGGGTCGCCGCCGGCCCTACCTGGCCTTGGCTCTGCCGTTGTTGGTGTTTGTCATCATGGTCCTCTTCCCCGGCGATCCTAATCCGTGGGCCCTTGATGCTGTTGGTCTGGGAACCTTTCTGGCCTTCCTGTGGGCGAGCTACCGGTCACCGAGGCCGGCCTGGTCCGTTCTCGTCCTGGTCTCCATCACTGCCGGGGGCATCTGGTGGGCCAGCGGTACGGTGGCTTGGGCCGTATGGAAACCCGGCAATTTCATGTTTGTCGACCCGCGGCTCTTCAAGCCGTCCATGCTGATGTGGCTCCTGAGCCTGGGGGGCGTCCTCTGGTATCTCTACGATGCCGTCCAGGTGTGGCGCGGTAAAGACCTCAACCGCCGAGCGGTATGGATCCGGTTTGTCGTGCTGGTGGCCGTCGCGATCTGCCACCGCGAAATCTACCTGGCTGCCGTCAAGGCGCCCGTGCTGGACGAGTACATGCTCAACGAGCACGCCTGCGTGTTGTTCTCCCAGGGGGTCGACCCGTACGGCGGGTCATCCTATCCCTATCCGCCCGGCGCCACCCTGCCCGAAGGGTTGTCCGAGGAGGTGCTGCACGTCTACGGCTATCCGCCCGGCACCATCCTGTTGCACTTCCCCGCCTGGCTTCTCACCGGGGACCTTCGGCAGATCTACGTCCTGCTCGACGTCCTGGTCGTCGGGGGCATGCTATTTGTCGCCCGCGCCTGGCGGTGCCCCGTGCTCCAACTGTCGTGGATCCACCTCGGTCTCTTGTCCTACCTGAACCTGCCTCTCTGGGCGGGCATCCTGACCCGCGGCTACAACGAGCCCGCCAACATCCTCGCGCTGGTGCTGTTTGCGTGCCTGTGGACCTGGGGCCGGCCCGCACTGGCATGGTTTCTCCTCGGGCTGGGCGTGGCCACCAAGCAACCCGCCGCCGTCTACGGCCTGGCCGCCCTGCGCCTGCCCGGCTTCCGCTGGTCTCAGCCCCTGTTCGCGGTGGCCGCCATCGCCCTGCTGGTCGTGCCTTTCTGGGCGTGGAATCCGCATGGCTTCGTGCGGAGCTTCACCGTCGGTTACGGGGCGGCGCCCCGCATCTACACCCTCAGCCTGTCGAGTTGGCTATGGCGGCTCGGTTTGCCGCTCATCCCCACCGCGGTTGGCCTTCTCCTGGTCGTCCTGGCCAGCGTCCTCATTGTAGCAATCGGCGAACGGACCATGGCCGGCCTCTTCCGCAGCTCGGCGCTGATCTTGTGGCTCGCGTTCATGCTGGCCAAGTGGGCCAACTTCAACTACTACTGGCTGGTGGAGGCCACCCTGACGTTGGCTCTGACCCTCGCCTGGCCCGCAGGAGGCGCCGCAGGCCCAGTGGAAGCTGACGCGCCCAGTTAGATTCAGGAGGATTGACATATGCAGGCAGTGGCGACGACCCGATATCGAAATTTCATACATGGCGCGTGGGTGGAGACGCACGCCACGCAGTGGGTCGACAACGTCAATCCGGCCCGCACTGACGACATCATCGGCCAGGTGCCGCTGTCGACGCCGGAAGACGTGAAGGCGGCCATCGACGCCGCCGCGGCGGCCCAGGAAGGGTGGAACAGCCTGTCGGCCCCGAAGCGTGCCGAGTACCTCTGGAAGGCTCTGCGCATCATGGAGCGACGGAAGCCCGAGTTGGGGGCCCTCCTGACGCGGGAAGAGGGCAAGATCCTTCCCGAGGCCCTCGGAGAGGTCCAGAAGGCGCTCAACGTTCTCGAGTACATCGCCGGTGAGGGGCGCCGCATCGGGGGTGTGACCCGGCCTTCGGAAATGGCCAACACCTTCTGCTATACGGTGCGGGTGCCGCTGGGGGTGGTCGGTCTGGTCACGCCGTGGAACTTCCCGGTCGCCATTCCGGTGTGGAAGATCGCCCCCGCGATCCTCTCTGGCAACACCGTGGTGTTCAAGCCGGCAACGCTGACGCCGGGCTGCGCCGTCATGCTGATGGAGATTCTCGAGGAGGCGGGGCTACCGCCCGGGGTCGTGAACCTGGTCCTGGGGTCGGGGAGGTCCGTGGGGCAGACCTTGATCGATCACCCAGCCATCAAGGCCATTTCCTTCACGGGGTCCAACGAGGTCGGCTTGAAGCTATATGCGGACTGCGCGCAACGCAAGATCAAGGTGCAGTGCGAGATGGGCGGCAAGAATCCGATCGTCGTCTTGTCCGACGCCGACGTGCCCCTGGCAGTGGAGAGCACGGTGCAGGGCGCCTTCGGCTCCACGGGCCAGCGATGCACGGCCACCAGCCGCGCAGTGGTCGAGGCATCGGTGGCCGACCAGTTTGTATCGCTTCTCCTGGAACGCATCAAGAAGATCAAGGTGGGCGACGGCAGCCAGGAAGGCATCAACATGGGCCCCTCCGTCGACGAGGATCAGATGTCGAAAGTCCTGGAGTATA
>DASYBA010000125.1:0-6938 GCA_036501005.1 Candidatus Xenobia bacterium
TCCGGATCCAATCCCAGCGTTTGAAAGGCTTCTGCTACGTCACACAGGGTGAAATCAAGGCCCTGCCGGGTTCGATACCACCCGAGATCGTCCCACAGCGCGCCCAGCCAGGCGTCGTGTCGGGGAACGCCATGGACCACCAGGAGAAACCTCAATGCAGACGTCAAATCCAGGTGAGCAGTGGCCAGGACCGCTCGCACGGGGCCCCCGAGCCCGTTCCAGCGGAGCAGGTTCGCCGCCGGCAACGGCTGCAAAGTCGACAACCGCTCCACGACGTCTTCTACGCGGGCGGGCGTCACGTGCGCGTACGGCCGGCGGGTCAGCAGCCGATTGAAGTCCTCCACGAAGCGGATCAGTGAGACGTCCATGCGGGTGCGTTCTCGGCAGGGAGACGCTGCCCCTGGCAGGAAACGCTCCCCCCTCATGTCCGTCACCCTTGAAACCTTTCACAGCACCGTCCTGCAGGGCAACCCTTTGGGCGACCCCGCCGACCGGCGCATTCCCGTCTACCTGCCCCCCGGCTACGAAGACTCCGACCGGCGCTACCCCGTCCTCTTCTTCCTCACGGGCTTTACCGGCAAGGGGACCATGTTCCTCAACGAGCGCGCCTTCGAAGAGACTCTGCCCCAGCGCCTCGACCGCCTCATCGGAGCGGGCCAGGTCCAGCCCCTCATCGGCGTCATGCCCGATTGCTTCACCCGCTACGGCGGCAGCCAGTATCTCAACTCCGCCGCCACCGGCCGCTACGAAGACCACCTCATCGACGAGCTGGTGCCCTGGGTCGACAAAACCTGGCGCACGCGGGGGACGAAGTCGTCACGGGCGGTGGCCGGCAAGAGCTCCGGCGGCTACGGCGCCATCGTCCACGGCATGCGCCACCCCGACGTGTTTGGCCACGTGCTTTGCGCATCCGGCGACATGTATTTCGAATACGCCTATTGGAACGGCTTTCTCGACACCCTCGTCACCATGGGAAAATACGGCGGCCTCAATAAGTTCATGGAGACCATCCCCACCATCCGCCCGAAGGACCAGAAGTGGTTCAGCCTATTGAACACCGTCGGCATGGCCTCCAGCTACGCGCCCAACCCGGCCTCACCCTACGGCTTCGACCTGCCCCTGGACGAACGGACTGGGGCGCTCCTCCCCGAAGTGTGGGCCCGCTGGAAAGCGTGGGACCCGGTCACCATGGTCGACACCCACCTGGACGCCTTGCGCAGCCTGGACAGCCTCTATATCGAATGCGGCAACCGGGACGAATTCCACCTCCAGTTCGGCGCCCGCATGCTGGTCGACAAGCTCAAGGCTGCCAACGTCCGGCACCACTATGAAGAGTTCGACGACGGCCACATGAACATCGACTACCGCTGGGACGTCAGCCTGCCCGCCCTGAACTTCCAGTAGGATGAGGAACCGGCCGGGCGAATGATGGCCGCCATGCGCCGCTGGACGCTCGCCCTTCTCTGCCTGTTGGCCATGCCGCACGCCTGGGCCGCGCCCCGTAAGAACGTCGGCGTGCTGGTCGTCTACGTGCCCTCCGACGTCACCACGGCCGGCACCGCCATCGCCGTGATGAAGCGCCTGCAGACCCTGCGCGACGAAGCTCGCTACCGCAAGGAACAGTTGCCTTTCTGCGTCTACTACTTCGACCGGCCCGATGAAATGCGGCGGTGCCAGCAGCTCGGGGTCAGTTCGGCCGACCTGCCTCTGGTGGCTGTCGTCACCCTCAACGCGGCCGGCGATCCGACCGGCATTCTCAATCGCTTCGCCAAGGCCCGCGACGCCAGCTCGGCCGACGCTGCGTTCGACAAGGCCGAGAAGCTGCTGGGGCTGGCCTCCCCCCACCCCGTCGCGGCCACCGCCTCACCCATGGCCAGCCCGACGCCCATGGCGACATCCGACGATCATGCACAACTCGCCATTGAAGACGTGGCGGTGGAATATGGGCCGCAGATCCACTTCCGAGTCGCCGTACACAATACCGGCGAGTCTACCATCGAAGGTCCGCTACACCTCACCATCGAGGTGCGCGCCGACGCCCAGGACCCGTGGGGAGCGCCGGTGGCCGACCTGCCGATCGACAAGATTCCCCGCGAGTGGAAACTGGTGAGGGAGGCCGACGTCGATCCGTCTAGGGTGCCCCCGGCCGGGTTCCACATGCGGATGCTGGTACGGCTGCCCGACGGACAGACCGTCGGATCGCATCTGGTTCGGGTGCTGCCGCCGGGGAGCAAGCCATGAAGCGCTGGACGCTGGCGGTGCTGGCCATGCTCGCGACCGCGTGGGCCGCCGATCGGCCTCTCACCATCGTCGTAGCCGGCCCCTCGACCCCCGCCATGGTGGCCGAGTTGGAGCGGTTGAAAAGCGACAACCACGCCCCGCTCGTCATCGTGCAACCGAGTGCCACCGAACTGGCCCAGATGGCGCCGCGGCTGGGGCTGGCCCCGGCCGACCTGCCGTGGGTCTTCGTGGGCACCCCGGAGCATATCGCCCTGGGGCCCGGCAACGTGCCAGCCCTGGTCCGTCGGGTCAAGTCTCCGGCCACCGCCGCGGACTTGATGTTCGCTCGCTGGGCGCAACTGGCCCAGGCGCCCGTCAGCCCCGATGTCCAGCTTCTCGCCGAGGCCTTCGTGCCCGGCAAAGAGGTGGTGCTGGTCGCAGCCCGCACGACCGCCGAAGCCGACCGTTTGGCGGCCCCCCTGCGACAGAAATGCAGCGTCAGTCACATCTCCACCCCTCAACTGCCCATCTTGGTGAGCGGCCAGGACCACCCCTTGCTGGATCCGCAAGACTTCCTGCGGCTGGGTTTCGGCGATGACGCCCTGCCTTGTATCGGATTGATCCAGATGACGCAGCCCCCACCCGGCGCGGGAGGGCTTTTCGAAGCTGGCCACCCAGGCCGCATCGTCGACGGTCTCCTCCTTCGCAATGTCGGAAATGCCGAGTGGGCCGGCGACAAAATACTGCGGGCGTGGGCCAAGGCTAGCGGCACGACCCTGGCGACCGACGAGGCCACGCCGACCCTGGAAGCGGCCTCGGCCACCCCAGAGGTCGAAGAAACCATCGTGGCGGGTGGCCCGCCCGTCTCGGTCACCCCGACCGCCGCCACGCCGTCCGGGCCTGTCGTGACGGTGCCGGCCGGCACGTCGGTGAAGATCCGCTGCCTGGAAGATATCGATTTCAAGAACGGTACCCGAGGCACGGTCGTTTTATTCGAAGCTGCGCAGGACGTTGTCGTCAAAGGGCAGGTCGTCATCCGGGCGGGGGCCCGGTGCGATGGTCTGATGCGGGAAGTGGAAGGCAGCCAAGGCCTGCTGGCCGTTGAAATCCACTACGTGCAGATGGTCGACGGCGCGAGCGTCAAGGTGCGGGGCATTCCCATCATCCCGGTGGGCGCCGATAGCATCCTGACGAGAGGCACCGAGTTCGAGGTCTCCACCGATGCGGAGACGACCGTCCGGCCGCGCTAGAAGCTGTGCACGTGGGTCTGACCTGGCGGCGGGGCGGGCGGCACGTGGACGGCGGGATAGGTATGGTAGACTGGGGCGGGCCGGCTGACAGGCGGGGGCGGAGGCGAGGGCGCGGGGGATGGCTCGAGGGCCACCTGGACGGTCGTGGCGTCTTCTGGAGCAAGCTTGACGGGATGGGTGCGTGGCCTGAAGCCGGGCTTTTCAACCGTGATGGTGAACTCCCCGGGGGGGTGATAAAAGGCCACGGGCGTTGTGCCTAGCTTATGACCCGCCACCGACACCCTGGCCCCGGCCGGCGTCGACTGGACTTCCACGTGGCCCTGCAACGGGCGTAGCGACGCCACGACGGGAAACTGCTCGCCCACCTGGAGATCCTTGGTGAAGGTCTGACGTTCATAGTGGGCCATCTGGACCCGCACCTCGTGACGCCCGGCCGGTACGCTCAAATGGGTGCCCTCAGTGGCCGTCACAGGCTGTCCGTCCACCAGGATGGTGACACCGGGGCTCAGTTTCTTGAAGACGATGGCGGCGTCGAGCAGATGAGGCAGACCCGAGGCCAGCGTGTCGACCGTGTGGGCGAGATTGCTGCCGCCGGCCAGGGGCGCCGATGACGGCGTCACCGCGACGGGAGAGGGCGCCACCGGTACGGTCGATTCGATATGCCTGACCCACACGCCGACGACCAGCAGACCCGCAAACGCCAGCGAACCCAGCACCAACGGCACCGGGGAGCGGCGAGGGGTCGCCGTGTCGGAAACCTCTGGCGGGCGGGGTGGGGGCAGCAGCGTTCCGAAGGGGACGGGAGCGACGGGCGCCGGCTGCGGCGGCGTCATGGCCGCATATAACGCGGCCCGCACTTCGCCGATGGTCTGGTAGCGATCCGTCTTGCGCTGTCCCATCATCTTCAGAATCACGTCGCCCAGCGCCCGGGGAATGGCCGGGTTGAGCGAGACCGGGTCCCGCATCACGTCTTCGCCGCTCATCATCTGGACCGATACGGGCGGCACCGCGCGAGTCAGGAGCATGAACATGGTGGCGCCCAGGGCATAGATGTCGCTGCGGGCATCGGTCGTTCCGCCCCCGAACTGCTCCACCGGCGAGAAGCCGGGCGTGCACGCCCCTTTGATGATGGTAGTCGTATGCGAATCTGTATCGAAGGATCGGGCAATGCCGAAATCGATAAGCCGCACCCGCTGCCGGGCATCCAGCATGATGTTGGTGGGCTTGAGGTCTCGGAAAATGATGGGCGGCGTCTGGGTGTGCAGGTACTCGAGCACGTCCATGAGTTGCGAGACCCAGCCCAGCACCTGGCCGGTACCCAGAAACCCGTCGGTCTGCTGCATGGCGCCTTCCAGCGTGATGCCCTCGATGAGCGCCATGACCAGGTACTGGTTGCCGTTCTCTTCGAACGCGTCGCTCACGTCGACCAGTCCAGGATGGTCCAGCAGGGCGAGCAACTCGGCTTCCCGCTTGAACTGGCGGACTGCGCCCTGGCGAGCGGCCGGATTCTCGATGGCCACCATCATTTCCTTGATGGCGACCCGCTTGCCGCCCAGGGCAGGAATAACCGCTTGGTACACCGCGCCCATGCCGCCCTGGCCCAGGATGCGCTCGATGAGGTACTTACCCTGGAGCCTGGTCCCGGCGGGTAGCATGGCGGGCCGCTAAAAGCAACCTTGGTGGCCCGGGACGGTTCCGGGCCCGGGGGGTGGGCGGTTCGGACGCGGCGGCGGCACGAAGACCGGCGTACGGACCGGGATCGGTGGCGGGCGGTGCAACTCCCGACTGACCGTCTTTTTCTCGCCAGGCTTCAGCACGAGCTTCATGCCGTCCGGCACGAAACCGTCGGCTTCGAACTTAAGCGCGTAGGCCCCCGGAGGAACCTCCATGGAGAGGTGTTTCAGCTTCTGCGGCGACGACGGCACGGGAACGTCGGGGTCGGGGGCGACGGAATGAATGGTGACGGTCTGGGCGGTCTTGGACGTAAACGCCACGTGGGCCATCGGGATCATCGGAATGAGGCCCTTCTCCGGGCGCTCTTTCACATCTTGTAGATACGGCATGTATCCATCGGCCTTCATCTTGACCTGGACTGGAAAGCCCGGTACCTGCACCAGTCCGTCTTGTGTGGTCACCGGGCTGCCGTCCAGCCACACCCGCGCGGTCTTGGGCAGCACCTGTATCGCGAGCTTCGCATCGACGGGCATGCCCGACGGGCGAGGGGGCACCAGCGCCACCCCGGTGGGCCTCCCCGAAGGAGCTACGGTGGTGACCGCGGTGGACGGCGAACCGCTGGCCGCAGGCTGATCGTGCATGGATTTTCCCATGAGACCGAAAACGGCGGCGACCGCCACCACCATCGTTCCGATGATGTAGATGGGAGCCTGGCTCTTGCGTTGCGGCGTCCGGCTGGCAAAAGTCAGGCCCTCGGGCAGCACGCCCACGTCGGACGCCAACTGTGTCGCCTGATGGTGGAGCGCGCCGCTGGCCGAGGCAGACGGGGTGGCCGACGGCATGGATTGGACCGCCACCGCGGGGTGCGGGACGTGGGTCGACGGCACCGCCGCCATGGCGGCAGCCCCTTCGGGCGTGAAGGCCATCGGCGTCGTCGGGTTCGCCGCCAGAGCCTTGGGCGAGGGCACGGTCACGGTCACCGGCTCGACCAGCGGCTCCTCCGGCGTGGCGATGCCCTCTTTCATGGAGCCCACCGGCAGGTCGACGGAATCTCTCGGCGGCACGCCCCCCAGCAATTGCAGCAGCACCTTCATGACCTCGCGAGCCGAGGCCGGCCGCTCGTCGGGGTTGAGATGGAGCATCTGCTCGATCATGTCGGCAAAGGGGTCGCTGATGGTCTTGCACAGTTCGCGGATCGGCTTGAGAGGCACCCCGTTCAGCCCGCGGTCCACTGCTTCGGGGGGAATGGTAAAGCTCATCACCGCGTACATGGTCGCTCCCAGCGCGTACAGGTCGGAGCGGCCATCGGTGCGCCGGGAGCTCTGCGCCCCGTACTGCTCGGGGGGTTGGAAGCCGGGCGTGCCGGCGCCGCGCACAGCGGTGCGGGTCGCCCCTTCCCGCTCCTTGTCGTAGATCTTGGAGATGCCGAAGTCGATGAGCTTGACGTGGCCTTCCCGGGTGATCATGACGTTGGACGGCTTGAGGTCTCGGAAGATGATGGGCGGCTTGCGGGTATGCAGGTAGTCGAGCACCTCGCAGATCTCGTAGGTCCACATCAACACCAGCCCCTCCGGCATGGTCTCTGAATAACGGTCGACCATCCGACCCAGGCTGTCGCCGTCGATGTAGTCCATGACGAGGTACGCCGTGCCCCGCTCTTCAAAGTGGTTGCTCACCCGGGGCAGGCCGGCGTGCGTCAGGTTGGCCAGCAGGGAGGCCTCCAGGGCAAACTGCTCGGTAATGCGGTTCTGGTCTTCACCGGCGAAGAAGACCTTCATCTCCTTGATTGCGACC
>DASYBA010000126.1:0-11041 GCA_036501005.1 Candidatus Xenobia bacterium
CAAGCGGTAGACGGCCGGCGGCCGGGTGGTAACAGCCAGATAACATCCGGCGGTTAAAGTGTTAATGTTCCTCAACTAAAATGAGTTTATCAAATAGAGTTCGAGTCAATCGAACCAGTCAGAGGAGTTGAGGAACTAAAATGAACACCACCATCACTCCGGCCGCGGCTGGCCGCACTGCTTTCTCCCGTCAACTGGGTACCGATACAGCCCGCACAGTGGGCACCGCCGTCACCGACACCATCAGCACCGGTCAGGAACTGTTCGTAGATTCCGCCAAGACGCTGGGCCAACTGGCGCTGAACGGCCAGAAGACGGCCAGCCAGGCCGCCGCCGACGGCAAGAAGACCGCCGTAGACGCCGGCCAGAACCTCGCCAAGGGCGGCACGCAACTGCTCGATGATGCATCGCAGACGGTGGGCAACGCTTTCAATAATGTTTTCGGTACGGTGGGGGGTGCCCTGGCCGACACCGGCACGGCCCTGGAGCACCTGGGCGGCCACACCATTGACGCCGCCGTCGGCCTGGGCCAGGATACCTGGAACTTCGGCAAGGACGCCGTCGCCAATGCCGCTCAGACGGGCAAGCAGGGCGCAGCCGACCTGGGCAAACTGGCCGACCACGCCCAGGGGAACCTGGCCCTCACCGCCACCGACCTGGTGCTCGACGGGGCGAGCCTGGCCTCGAACGTGGCGGACAACGTCAGAGGCGCGGCCGGTCAATTCAAGGCCGACGCGTCCGTAGCGAGCAAGGCCGGGCACCTGGCCGGCAATGCAGTGAGCACCGCCGTCGACGTCGCGGTCGATGCCTCCAAGACGGGCGCCCACCTGGCCAGGAACCTCGGCGTCACCGCCGGTGACCTGGTCGTCGATGGCGCCAAGACCGCTGGTCACGCGCTCGGCAACGTCCTCTATACGGTCGGCAACGCTGAAACGGATGTCCTGAAGGCCGCTGGCCACCTGGCCGGACACGCCCTGGACGCCGTGGGCGACGCCGTCATCGACACCGCCAACCTGGCGGGCAACGCCGTCGTCAACAGCCTGAATACCGTCGGACAGGCCACCGAAGATGTGGCGAAGACCGGCTGGCACGTGGCCAAGAACGCCTTCGTGACGGGCAAGGACCTCGTGGTCGACGGCTCCAAGGCGGTCGGGCACGGCGTCGCCAACGTGGCCAACACGGTGGCCGATGCGACCGTCGACGTCGCCAAGACCGGCGCCCACCTGGTGGGGAACGGCGCCCACGCCGTCGCCGACCTGGGTGAGAACCTCTACGAGACCGGGAAGCACATCGTCAGCTAAACCATCGGCTTCTTTCGAAGAGACAAAGAGGACAGGGCAGCCTGTCCTCTTTGTTTTTTACGGCAAGTGGCACCTTTGCTTGTTAACGCCCCGGTTACATCCGGTTAAGATTGTTTTCTTTCTGTTCAGGTATGATGGGTTCGTAAATAAAAAAACAGGAGTGCAGCAATCATGAACGCCATCAATTCCGCATGGGCGGGACAGAACCGCCTTTCCAAGCAGGTCGCGGCCGACACCGCGCAGACCGTCGGCGACGCCGTCATCGATACTGTCGCCACTGGCGCCCAGTTGGTGGGAGATTCAGCGCGCGCAGTGGGCCATCTGGGCCTCAATGCCGCCGCCACCGTAGTAGATGCGGCAGTCGATACGGGCAAGACCGCCATCGACGCGGGCAAGAACGTGGTTCACACTGCTGAGGGTCTGGCTGTCGACAGCGGCAAGACCATCGGACACGCGGCCGAGAACGTGCTGGCCACGGGGGCGGACATTGCGACTGACGCGGCGGTCGAAGCCGTGCACTTTGGCGGGCACGTCGTAGGGGCGGCCAAAGATCTGGGCAAGGACACCTGGAACCTGGGCAAGGACGCCGTATTGAATACGGGCGTGACCATCGGCCAGGCTGGCTATGACGTTGGCAAGACCGGCTTCGATGCCGGCAAGAACGTTTGGAACTTCGGCAAGGACGCCGTCGTCGATGCGGGCATCGCCGTGGGCCATGCGGGCCAGAACGTCATTGCGACGGGCGGCCAGTTGATCGACGACGTGTTCAGCGGCCATCCGCTGGTCGGTATCGGCCACCTGGCGCAGAACACGGTCGCCACCGCTGCCGACGTGGTGGGCGATGCGGCGGCGCTGGTCGTGCACGCCGGGGTCAACGTCTACCACACGGGCAAGGACCTGGTGGTCGACACCGGGAAGGCCATCGGACACGCGGCCGGCAACGTGTTCTACACGGTCGGCGACGCTGCAATCGACACTGGCAACACGGTCGGGCACTTCGCCAAGCACACGTGGGGGGCCGCCAAGGACCTGTTCTTCGATACCGGCGACATGGCTGCCGATGCCGTGGTCGATAGTGCCTTGACCGTCGGCCAGGCGGCTGAGGACCTGGGCCACACCGCCGCCGACGCCGGGCGCAACCTGTATCACACCGGCAAAGACCTGGTGTCGGATGCGGGCCGTGCGGTGGGTGACGCGGCGCTGAACGTGACGGCGACGGCTGTCGAAGCCGGTGCCGACGTGGCGAAGACCGGTGTTGACCTGGCGGCGAACGCCGTCGGCACGGCAGTCAACGTCGGCCAGGACATCGCCCAGACGGGCCGAGACCTGGACGCCAACATCCGCCGCTAACCTGAGGCCTATCCGACAACGGCGTGGGAGTTATCTTCCACGCCGTTGTCGCGTCCGATCATTTCTGTGGCAGGAACGGCTCGACCGCGAAGAAGAGGAGATACAGGACGAAAGTGCTGGCCATGGCCAGGGTCAGCCAACCTGGGTCCACCGCATCCCGATTCAGGTACTTATACAGCCGGCGGCAATGGTGTCTTCCGCCGACTGCCCCGTGGTGAACATGTGGCGAACGGCAGGATGAGTGCAAGCCCCCCCGAAACCGCGTGCCGACTAAGCTGGTCTTTAACGGCGATAAAGGGGGCGCATTGAACCGATTGCTGGGCATCCTGCTGTTCGTCTACCTGGGCATGTCGCCAGCACACGCTGCCCCCACCCTCGCCACGGCTAGCGTGCCGGGCAACCTGGTGACGAACCCGAACCTTCTCTCCAAAACCTGCCACATCACGGGCTGCGGCGATACGCTAGCCTTCAAGCACTGGTGCCCGACGCTGAACTCCGACACGCAGTCCGTCTGCCTGACATGCTCCGCGTGCAAGGCAGGTAGCGCGTTCAGTGGGGTGTGCCCGTGCACCGGCCACAACTACGTTTGCGTGATCGCCTGCGCGAGTTCGACTGGCACTGGCTGCGCCGCCTCGCACGGGCGCTTGGGGGTAAAACAGGTCATCGACGTTTGTCCCGGCCGCACGTACCAAATCTCGTACATGACCCAGTCCTGCAGCCCGACCACCACAGCCCACGCCGGCCCGTGTGGCGTGGCCGGCGCATGCGTCGAAGCCACCCTGACCTTCGGTGGGGTCACTCGAGGCTTTTGCTGGGTCACCTCCTGTCTGAATGGCTCGGGGGTCGGCACGACCTATGGTTCCGGATGCCCTGGCTGCTTTACCCCCGGCCCCGTCCCAACGTGCTTCGACTTCAGTTTCTGCGTGACAGCCCCTGCGACTGCGTGTGGTACCAACTTCTTTCTCTGCGGGTCCCAGCTTGAAACCAACCTGGTGTTCTTCGCCGCAGCCAACGCCGGTGTTTCGGTGGGCGGGTCCATTTCAGGCTCCTATACCGCTCGAGCGGAAGTCGACCCGACTCTCGCCGTGGTGCTTCAGCCCCTCGCCGGCGGGGGTGCCCCGGAACTGGACACCGGGTCCGCCCGGTGCGCTGTCGCCTTGATGCTCAGCCTTCTCTGCGTGACCGAGCGCCGTCGCCGCGCGGTCTGACCCCCGCGCAGGGGTTGGAGAGCCAGAGGAGAACCAAGCCGGCCGATTTTGTGACCCGGGAGGGCGTGATGCCTGCTACCATCCAATTCGGCACCGACGGCTGGCGGGCCGTCCTGGCCGACACCTACACTTTTGAAAACGTGCGCCGCTGCGCTGCGGGCCTGGCCCGCTGGCTGCTCTCGCCCGAGCGGGTCAAGGCCAAGATCTACCAGGCGGCCCCTGGCACGCCCACCTATCGTGCCGAGTACCGCGACGCCAAGCAACACGGTGTCGTCGTGGGGTACGACGCCCGCCTCATGTCGGACCGCTTTGCCCGCACCGCGGCCGAAGTCCTCGCCGCCCACGGCATTCCCGTCTTCCTGGCCTCCGAAATCAGTACCACCCCCTCCGTGTCGTGGGCGGTGCATGAACGCCAGACGGCGGGCGGCGTCGTCATTACCTCCAGCCACAACCCGCCGGAGTGGAACGGCTTCAAGTACAAGCCGGAATATGGCGGCAGCGGTCTGCCCGAGCTGATGACGGCGGTCGAGAATCTGATTCCCGACACCTTCAGTCCGAATGGCACGCACGCCCCCATCACCTCCGTCTCCCTTAAAGTCGAGCATCAGCGTCGCCTCTGCGCCATGGTCGACGTCGACAAAATCAAGCGCTCGTCCCTTCGTGTGGCCGTCGATCCGATGTATGGGGCGGCGTCCGGCAACCTGCCCGAACTGCTGAAGGGGGGCGGCTGCCAGGTCACCGAGGTGTGCGGCGAGTTCAACCCGGGCTTCGGCGGCATCAATCCGGAGCCTATCGCACGCAACCTGCACCCGCTCGCAGACGCCTCCAAGAAGGCCAAGGCCCACGTCGGCCTGGCCTTCGACGGCGACGGCGACCGCATCGGCGCCATGGATGCCGACGGCCGTTTCTACAACTCGCACGAGATCTTCTGCATGCTGCTCTGGCACCTGGTATCGAATCGGGGGTGGACCGGGGGCGTCATCAAGACGTTCTCGACCTCCCGCATGGTCGACAAGCTGGCCAGCCACTTCGGCCTCAAGCTCTACGAGGTGCCTATCGGCTTCAAGTACATCGTCGAGCTCATGATGCAGGAAGACATCCTCATCGGTGGCGAGGAGAGCGGCGGCATCGGCATCAAGAACCACCTTCCGGAGCGAGACGGCCTGTTGTCCGGCCTGCTCCTCCTGGAAGCCCTGGCCGGGCCTCGCATCACGGTCCAGAAGTTCCTCACCCAACTCCAGCAGATCACGGGCAGCTTCCACTATCTGCGAGAAGACATCAAAGTCCAAGCCCACGGCGGCCGAGATGAGCTGATGGCGCTGCTGAAGAGTGCCGTGCCGGCCAAGCTGGGGGGTCGAACCGTGCTGACCACGGAAGACCTGGACGGCCTCAAGCTCTGCTTCAACGGAGGCGACTGGCTCTTGTTGCGCCCCTCCGGCACCGAGCCGGTGGTCAGGGTCTACGCGGAGGCGGGCTCACACGAACAGATGAGCAATCTATTGGACGAAGGGGTTCGGCTCGCGAGAAAGGCGACCGACAAGCCCTAGGGGGTCATGTCCGGAGCCAACACGCGGAGCAGCCGCCGGGCCGGCGCAGACAGGGCGCCGCGCGGCAGGACGACCCCATAGCGCCGCGCCGGGATGAAGCGAGTCATGGAGATCACGTATAACCGCGCTTCATCGTCTGGCCGCAGGGAGAGTCGCGAGACGAAGCCGATGCCCAGCCCGACCTCGACGTATCGCTTGACCATGTCGGCCCCCGCCGTGCTCATGGCGACGCGGTACCGCAGGTCTCGGCTCTGGAAGGCGTGGTCCACGGCCCGGCGGATGGCCCCGTCGGGGTACACGACCAGCTTGTAGCGGGCGACATCTTCGAGCGTCAGTTTGCGTCGCCCGAGGGCGGTGAGAGGATGCTTCAGAGGCGTGATGAGCACGATGTCTGCCTGCAGCAGCTCGGCATAGCGAAGCCCGGCCGGCAAAGGACCGGCGGCCACCAGGGCAAAGTCGCATTCTCGTCTTTCCAACAGGGCCACCATCTCGTCTCGTCTCGCCGGGAGAATCGTGACCTCCGTCTGGGGCCATTCCAGCAAAAACTGGTGCAGGCGCTCCGGCAGGAAGTGCATGGTCATCGAGTTGGTCGCGGCGATGCGCACGACACCGGCCCCGCTCCGCTTGCGTTCGGCGAAAAGGGTTAGCGTGCGGTCGTGCTCGGCCACCATGGCGGCCGCCGAGGGGCGCAGCAGCGTGCCCTCCGGGGTCAGGCGGGTGCGCCGGGGCAGCCGCTCAAAGAGGCGGACCCCCAGCTCTTCTTCCAGCGCCTGCACGTGCAAGGACACGGTCGACTGCGTGACGCTGAGGACCTCCCCGGCCCGACTGAACGTGCCATGCTCCGCCACGGCGAGAAAGGACCGGAGCTTGATGATTTCCATCGTCAGCCATAAACATTCATCATAGCCCATGGACCTTCCTATCAGTGAAAATCATCGCAACATTCGCTACAATGGAGGCGAAAGGAGAAATTCGATATGTTGATCAGAGTGAATCCATCCGAATGGGTCGTCCGCATGGGGTGGGGCGGGCGCTTTCTAGGGACGGCGCAGGGGGCGGCCTTCTGGCTGTGGCCCTGGGAATCGTACCTGCGTTTTCCCTCCACCATCCAGTGGATGCTGTTCTCGGCCAGCCAGATCACCCTGGAGAATCAGGGTGTGGACGTCAAAGGGGCCTTCTCGTGGCGCGTGGTGGACCCGATCAAGGCCTATCAGAACCTCAACATGGCGCCCATGACGCCGGCCGAGGTCAAAGAACTGATGGGATCGCGATCCTCCACGGCGGAGGCCTGTGCGGTCGACCACGGCCCCTTGATGCGCACGACGCTCCTGATTCGCCAACTGGCCGAATCCGTCACCCGCAACGCCATAGCCAACATGACGTTGGAGCAGGCCTTGAGGGATCGCCGGGCCATCGTGGAACGACTGACGAATGAAATCGATAGTGTGATTGGTCCCTGGGGCGTCGCCATGACCTCTATTGAAATCGTGGACGTGTTCATCTCTTCCAAAGACACCTTTGCCAACATGCAGGCCCGCTACCGGGAAGACATGCGCCGCCAGGCTCGCGTGGTGCAGATTGCCGCCGACGAGGAGGTGTCCCGCACCGAACTGGAAGCCAAGTCTCGCCTGTCGTCATCGGAGCACGACCAGGCCCTGGCCGCGCTGAACCTGAGAGCAACGAGAGGAGACCGGGAGCTCGAGGTCAACCGGGTTCTGGCCGAGAAGAAGCAGGCTGCAGAAGCCGATATCGCCTGGCAGAAGGCTGCCGCCGAAGCTCGACGCCAGAAGTTCGAAGCCGAAGCCGCCCTGGAACGGCAGAACCTGGAGCACGTGGGCAACCTGGCCCGCCAGCGGGACCTCCTGGATCTGCGCCGCCAGCGCATGACCGTGCTGGGCGAGGCGAACGACACCTGGCAGAGATATCAGATGATGCGTCTGCTGCCTTCGCTGGCACAGAGCATGAAAGCCGACAAGACGACCATCCTCGCCAATGGCCTCGGAAGCACGAGCCTGGAAGGTCTCCTGGCGACCCTGGCCGCGGTGGCCCACACCGTGGGTGTCCCCACCAAATCCGGGGAAGGCTAGAGAATCGTCTCCACCGAATGTGGCCGGCCCAAGCTCCTGAAAGGCGACGAAGCAGCATGCCCCCTGAAGCTCGCACCATCCACGCCCCTCGCGGCAACACCCTTTCTTGCCAGGGCTGGCCTCAAGAAGCCGCCATGCGCATGCTGATGAATAACCTGGACCCCGCGGTCGCAGAGCGGCCCGAAGACCTGGTCGTCTACGGCGGGACGGGCAAGGCAGCCCGCTCCTGGGCGGCTTTTGACGCCATTGTCCGTTCGCTGCAGAAGCTCAAGGGCGACGAGACGCTCCTCATCCAGTCGGGCAAGCCCGTCGGCGTGCTGCAGACCCACCCGAGCGCGCCGCGGGTGCTGCTATCGAATTCCATGCTCGTCCCGGCCTGGGCCACGTGGGAGAAGTTCCGCGAGCTGGAGCGCATGGGACTCACCATGTACGGCCAGATGACGGCCGGGTCGTGGATCTATATCGGCACGCAAGGCATTCTGCAGGGCACCTACGAGACGTTGTCCGCGGTGGCAAAACAGCACTTCGGTGGGACGCTGAGGGGACGGGTCACGCTGACCGCGGGTCTCGGCGGCATGGGCGGCGCCCAGCCGTTGGCCGTGACGATGAACGAGGGCATCTGCCTGGCCATCGAAGTCGACCCGCAGCGGGCTCGACGACGAGTGGAGAGCGGCTACTGTCAGTTGGTCACCGACAGTCTGGACGAGGCGCTGCGACTGGTGAAGGAAGCGCAGACGAGCAAGGTGGCGCGGAGCATCGCGCTGGTGGGCAATGCCGCCGAACTGGAGCCGGAACTGTTGCGCCGGGGCGTCATTCCCGACGTCGTCACCGACCAGACGTCGGCCCACGATCCGCTCAATGGCTACGTTCCCGCCGGCCTGTCCCTGGACGCCGCGGCCAAGCTTCGGTCTTCCGACCCCGAGGGATACAGCAGGCGGGCGATCGACAGCATGGGCGTGCACGTCCAGGCCATGTTGGGATTCCAGAAGGCGGGCGCCGTCGTATTCGACTATGGCAACAATATTCGCCAGTATGCGCTGCAGGCTGGCGTGAAGAACGCGTTTGACTTCCCCGGCTTTGTGCCCGCTTACATCCGCCCGCTCTTCTGCGAAGGCAAGGGCCCATTTCGCTGGGTGGCCCTCTCCGGAGACCCGAAGGATATCGCGGTCACCGATCAGGTCATCCTACAGGAATTCCCCGACAACGAACCTCTCTGCCGCTGGATCCGCATGGCTGCCGAGCAGGTGCACTTCCAGGGCTTGCCGGCCCGCATCTGCTGGCTGGGGTACGGAGAACGTGACAGGATTGGTCTCATCTTCAACCGCCTGGTGCGGGAGGGCAAGATTTCTGCCCCCATCGTCATCGGTCGAGACCATCTCGACTCCGGCTCCGTCGCCTCTCCCAACCGTGAGACGGAAGCCATGAAAGATGGCAGCGACGCCATCGCCGATTGGCCCATCCTGAACGCGCTGGTCAACACGGCGGCGGGCGCCCACTGGGTCTCGGTGCATCACGGCGGCGGGGTTGGTATCGGTTACAGCATCCATGCCGGCATGGTCGTGGTGGCTGATGGCTCAGATGATGCGGAGGCGCGACTGGCCCGCGTGCTGAAGACCGATCCCGGCATGGGCGTGCTCCGCCACGCCGACGCCGGTTATGACATTGCGAAAGACGTCGCTGAGCAGAAACACATCCAACGCCCCATGCCCTAGGTCGTTCTTCGAAAGGGACACGGTCGTGGTCGCGCGCGAGCTGATCGGCAAGACGCTCATGGTGGGGGGGCCCGGTGGGACGACCGCCGGGTACGTGGTGGAAACCGAAGCCTACCTCGGCCTGGATGACCCGGCCTCGCACGCATATCGCGGTCCCACCCGTCGCAACCAGGTCATGTTTGAGGCGTGTGGGCATCTCTACGTCTATCTAAGCTACGGAGTGCACCACTGCGTCAACACCGTGGCCCGCCCGGCGGGCATAGCGGCTGGAGCCGTCTTGCTGCGTGCCGTCCATCCCGTGAGCGGCCTTCGGCTCATGGCCCGACGGCGGGGGTTGTCCGAGGATGTGCCTGACGACCTGGCGTTCGATACACCAGTGCCAGCCCGCTGGAGGGTGCTGACCAACGGGCCTGGCAAGCTCACCCAGGCCATGGGGATCGGACCGAACCACAACGGGCTCGAGCTGGCCGTGGGTGAGGTCTCGATTCTAGAGGGGCTGCAGGTTGCGGCGAAATCGATAGAGGTCTCCATGCGCATCGGCATCAGCCAGGCGGTTGAAGAGCCGTATCGGTTCTCGCTGGCGGGCGACCCGTTTGTGAGCCGTCGCTAAGGTGCGGGCGTGGCTAACGGTCCTCGGGTTCTGGGCACTGCTGCTGACGGTCGTCCACCAGCTCTATCCGTTCCCCCCCGGGGTCTGGAGCCTGGTGCTGGTGCTGGCCGCCCTGCACTGGTTCATGGCCCCACGGTTGCTGCGGTCGCTGTACCGGGTGCAGTGGTGCCCGGTGGAGCAGTTCCCTGGGCTCTATCGAAACCGGGAGCGCTTTCTCCACATCGGCGTGGTCGAGGTGGATGACCCGTGGGTCATGACGTACGGCCACGCGGGACGGCGGGTCGACATCCTGTTGAGTGCGGGACTCCTGAAGGTCTTTGCGGAGGCCTCGACCGAGCTGAATGCCATCCTGGACCGCGAGTTGTGGTTGGGGGATCAGCCCGGTCTGGGCGCGGCGTCGGCCCTGGCGGCGCCGCTTTTGTGGGCCGGGGTGACCGACGAGTTCTTTCTGGGCGGGGCCCGCCCGTCGGCGGTCGAGCGAGGTCTGGGGGGTGGCCTCTATATCGGGTGGTTTGCCCGGGCGTTCTATCGAATCTGGTGGGGGGTGTCGGCGTGGGCCTTGCGAGGTCGACAGGCCGCAGCCGACGAGCACGCGCCGCCGGCGTTTCGAGACGCGCTGCGTCGCATGGCCGCGGTCCTGCAGTCGCCGACGCCGACCCAGGAGATGTCGCTTCGCCGGGCCTATGCTGCCCGCTCGGCCATTCTGCTCCCGGTGGACGTTGGAGAACTAGGCCGACTGGCGCTGACGGATCCCGACCTGGACACGGCTGCGAGCCAGGCCCTGGCGAATCCAAGGGACATGGCTCAGCCTCGCTTCCATCTACCGCTAGGGGTGCGACTGGGTCAAGCGGCCGTGCCCGCCGTTCGCCGGGCTTCTCGCCCCGCCGCCGCCTTCGTTGTTCTTGTCGCCCTGGCCATGGCCGACGTTCTAGGGCGACACACGGATCTCGGGGCTCCCTTGATGGCGGTCGGATTGGGATGGCTGGTGGTGCTGCAGGGCCGTTACCGGACTCGTCCGCAAAGCCTGCATCTCCTGGGCGGCGGCGACGCTCCGTGGTTCGATACGCCGGTGGGCCGGTTGGATCGGCAGTGGGTGGCCCTCACCTGGCCCGGCTATGTCGGCGTACCACCGACTGCACCTTCTCTAGTGGCGGCCCGGGGCGGGGAGGTGCGGGGGTGGCTCCGTCACGAGGACGTCCCCCGACTGGAACTGCTGCAGGTGTCCG